>JBEQAH010000170.1:0-4562 GCA_041640435.1 bacterium
CCGTTGGTGTTCCTCCCGGCCCTGTTGATGTTCGACCCCATCATAGCAACGCCCGACGTCCGCGTCATCGGGCTCAGTCAGGACGACTTCCCCCAAGGGAAAGAGGATCTGGTTCTCCTTGGCGATGTGGGCCCGCAGCAGCTCGATGTACTGCCTCGCCAACTCCACCACCTCTGCCGCTTCACCCCCGCCCGCCTGGTAGCGGTCCGTGGCTTCCCGGATGCGCCGCACCAGCTGCCGACCCTGCTCATGCTCCGCCCACATCACCCCGATGGGCCCGCCCTCCCGGGGGATCCCTCGACGCTCCAGGCACGGGAACAAGCAGTGCTCCTCCTTGCCGTGGTGGCAGCGGTCCACGAACCCCTGGCTGAAAGCCACGGCGTCCTGGAGGTACGCAGCGTCCAACCGTTGTCCTGCCCGGACCGAGTCCAGGTGAGCCTCCAACCCCCGCAACACACCCAGAATCACTTCGTGTTCCCGGACCAGCTCCTCTGTGGATCGCATGCTACACCATGGTCAGGCCGCCCGAGACGCTCAGGGTCTGGCCCGTGATGAAGGACGCCTGGTCGGAGGCCAGGAACACCACCGCGTCCGCCACCTCCTCCGGTCGGGCCATGCGACGGAGGGGGGTGGATCGGACGATGGCGTCGATGAGCTTTTCGTTCCCCGCCTGGATGATCTGCTGAAGGAGCGGGGTGTCGGTGATGCCCGGCGCCACCACGTTCACCCGGACGTTGTGCCGCGCCATCTCCCGGGCCAGGGCCTTGCTGAAGGCGATCACGGCGCCCTTGGCCCCCGAGTACACCGTCTCCCCGGAGGAGCCCACCCGGCCCGCGTCTGAGGCGATGTTCACCACCACCCCGCTGCCCCGCTGAACCATGTGCGGCAGAACCACGTGGCAGGTGTTCAGCACGCCGCGGAAGTTGATGGCGATGATCCGGTCCCACAGGTCCTCGGCGCTCTCCAGGAAGGGGACGATGCGATCCCAGCCCGCGGCGTTCACCAGGACGTCCACGCGGCCGAGGCGCTCCAGGACCTCCTGCACCGCCTGCGCCACTTGGCGCCGATCCGTGACGTCCATCCGCACCGCCTGCGCCACCTGGCCCTGGCGCCGGATCTCCTCCGCCACCCCCCGAGCACCTTCTTCGTTGATGTCCGCCACCGCCACCTGGGCTCCCCGGGTGGCGAACGCCAGGCAGGTGGCCCGGCCGATCCCGCTCGCACCTCCCGTCACCAGTGCCGCGCGTCCTGCGAACTCCATCGGGCGCCTCCGGGAGCGGCTCAGCCCACTCGGGCGGGAACTTCCAGCCGGAAGAGTTCCACGGCGTTATCCCGCACGACCTTCCGGTACACCTCCGGTTTCAGGCCCAGGGCCCGCAGCTGCTCCAGGCTCTGCTTCCACGGCAGCCCGTTGGTGCCCCACAGGACCCGGTCCTGGCCCAGCCGGCTGTTCATGAACTGCACCAGCTCCGGCTTCAGGTACTTGGGCATCCACGCGTCGATGCCGATCCACACCGTCTCCCACTTGTAGCAAACGGAGATGAGCTCCTCGACCCAGGGCCACCCCGTGTGGGCCCCCACCACCTTCAGGGTAGGGAAGTCGCACAGGATGCGGTCCAGGTACAGGGGGCGGCCGTGCTCGGAGGGCATGCCCTCCAGCACGTGGCCCACCTGCACCGACACGGGAACGTCCAGCTCCACGCACTTGGCGTACAGGGGGTACATGCGGCGGTCGTGCAGAGGGATGTCGAACCCGTAGATGTGCACGTACACACCCCGGAACCCGTGCTGGCGAACCGCCCGTTCGATCTCCGCGAGACTCTCCGGGATGCGGTAGGGGTTGTACCCCGCAAGCCCCACGAAGCGGTCCGGGTCGCGCGTGGTGTACTGCAAGACCTCCTCCAGCTGCGTGTCCATGTACATCCAGTGGTTCCGGTACGACCACATCTTGCACTGGGTAATGAACACCTTCTCCACCCCGGCCTCGTCCATGGCCGCCAGCATGGCCTCGAAACTGGGGAAGCTGGGGAGGCTACCGTCCAACGCTCGCTCCATGCGGCAAACGAGCTCGCCCTCCTTCGCCCGGTTCCACCGGGCGATGAACTCCGGGGTAGCCACGTAATACATGAAGTCGATGGCCTTCACCGTCTCCATCCACCCACCTCCCTGCCGATTCCCGCGGCCCCTCAGGCAGCCCGGCGCAGCCGTTCCCGGGCCAACTGGGCCGCGCCCAGGGCGGCCGCGTACACCCCGTGCTCCTCCGGGGGGACCACGAAGGTGACCTTGAGCTCCTCCTCCAGGCGTCGCCGCATGAGGGGCACCCGGGTGAGCCCGCCGGTGAGCACGTACTGAGGTTCACCCCGCAGGCGCTTCACCAGCTGGCCCGCCCGCCCCGCCAGGGCCACCACGGCCCCGGCGCACACATCCTCCGGGCTGCGGCCTGCCACCAGGTGGTTGATCACCTCGCTCTCCGCGAACACCGCGCACACACTGCTCACCACCGCAGGGTCCTGAGCCGCCTCCGCGAGCCGGACGATGTCCTGGGCGGTGTACCCCATGTACCGCATGGTCTTCTCCAGGAAGGCTCCACTGCCCGCGGCGCACTTGTCGTTCAGGCGGAAAGCGCGCACCCGCCCCCGCTCGTCCACCCGGATGGCCTTCACGTTCTGGCCTCCGATGTCCAGGATGGTGCGCGCCTCCGGGTACAGCTGGTGCACCGCCCATGCCTGCGCCGTGAGATCGGTCACCGCCAGGTCCCGGAAGGGAACCATGTGGCGGCCGTAGCCCGTGGTGGCCACGTAGGAAACCTCCTCCCGGCTGAGCCCCGCCGCTTCCAACGCGGCCCGCAACCCCCGCTCCGCGGCGCGGGCAAAGTTGAACCCGGTGGGCAGAAGGCTGCGGCCCAGAACCTTTGTGTCCTCGCACAGGACCACCTTGGTGTACGTCGCGCCCACGTCGATCCCTGCCACCACCATGGCTACTGCCCTCCCACAGGGACCGCAGCCTCCGCCCGTTCCCCCAGGAGCACGTGATCCAGGGAGAACAGGGCCGCGCCGATGGCCCCGCAGTAGTGGGATTCCTCGCTCACGTTCACGGGGACCCCGCTGAGCTCCCGAATGAGATGGACCATGGCCGCGTTCCGGGCCACCCCGCCGGTGAAGGTGAGTTCCGCCTCGATGCCGACCCGTCGCAGCAGGGAGAGACTCCGCACAGCGATGGAGACGTGCACCCCCATGAGGATGTCCTCCACCTTCCGCCCCCGGGCCAGCCAGCCCAGGATCTCCGACTCCGCGAACACGGTACACGTGGTGGTGATGGTCACGGGGTTCCGGGCGGTGAGGGCGAGGGGTCCCAACTCCCCCAGAGGGATCTCCAGAGCCGCGGAGGCCGCACCCAGGAACCGACCGGTTCCCGCGGAGCACTTGTCGTTCATGCAGAAGTCCAGGACCTCGCCTCCGGGCCCCACCCGGATGGCCTTGGTGTCCTGACCCCCGATGTCCAACACGGTGCGGGTGTTGGGGAACAGGAAGCTGGCTCCGCGGGCGTGACAGCTGATCTCGGTCACCTGGGTGTCCCCGAACTCCACCTTGAAGCGCCCGTACCCAGTCCCCACGGTGTACTCCACGTCCTCCTCCGACAGGCCTGCGTCCCGCAGGGCCTGCTGGAAGGCGGCCCGAGCCGCTTCATTCAGCCGAGCCCCCGTCTCCACCAGGGCGCGGCCCAAAATCTCCCGTTCGGGGCTTATGACGACCGCCTTGGTCTGGGTGGAGCCCACGTCCACCCCGGCCACAGCCTTCTTGGCCCCCCACATGCCTCCCGTCACCTCCCCGCGGCCCGTTTGTGCGCCGCCAGCGCTTCGAAGAAGGCGTCCACCCGGTTCTTGATCTGGGCGTCTGACCACAGGCGGGGGTCCACCAAGTCAGACTGGATGAACAGCCCCGGCACGTTGTGCTGGATCCGCATCCACTCCCGCACGTCCGGCAGTCCCGTGCTGGTGGTGCGGCAGCTCTTGACCCCGTGGAAGCAGATGCCGTCCACCTTCCAGTCCCGCACCACCCGTTCCAGCCATCCCTGCTGGTAGAACATGGCTCCCGTCCAGCCCCAGTAGGTGGCCTGGACCATCTGCTCCGCGAAGCTCTCCAGGGGTTGCGCGAGGTCGTAGCCGAAGCCCGGCACGAACCCACCGCCCGCAAACACCATGTAGGTGCTGTGCACGAACACCCCACCCCAGGAGCTGAACAGCTCCACGAACCGCCGGAAGTGGCTGTAGCAGGCGGTCCCCACCAGGACCAGGCGAAACCGCTCGTCGGGGACCGCGGCCAGGCCCAGGCGGGCTCGCTCCCGCATCTCCTCCAACGCCATCTGGAAATACTGGGTGCCCTCTGGGGTGCCCCGGTACAGATTCGCGACGCCCTGGTAGGTGACGCCCTCCAGGGGTGCGTTGAAGGGGGCCGGCACGTGGCGGTTGGTGTCACACACCGCGTCGTAGAGGGCCGCCATCCGGTTGGTCTCGTCCAGGTGTTGCCGGAACCGGTCCACGTCAAACCGCTTCCCCGTGACCT
>JBEQAH010000171.1:0-4557 GCA_041640435.1 bacterium
CTCGCGCGGGGCCTGGACGAAGCGGAGCTCGCCCGCCGCGCGCGGGAGCGGGGGGTTTGGGTGAGCCTGCTGCGCCCGTATTACCTGGGAGCGCCGGACCGCAGCGGGTGGCTGCTGGCCTACGGAGGCCTCACCGCGGACAGGGTGCGCCACGGCTCGTCGGTGCTGGCCGAGCTGCTGCGGCAGGCGGCCAGCGGCCCTGAGCCGATCGGGGCCGCCGCGAGGGCCCTCCGGTGACCCTAGCCTTCCTGTTGCTCTCCCTGGACGGCAACACGCCCGCCCAGGTGGCGCGGGAGGCGCGGCAGGTGCCCGGGGTGGTGGAGGTGTACCCCACCATGGGTCCTTACGACGTGGTGGTGGTCGTCCGGGGAGAGGCCACGCGGGACATTCCGCCCGTGGCGGAACGACTGCGGAGGATCCACGGAGTGGTTCAGGTGGTCTCCTGCGTGGCCGTCTGACCCGAGCGGATCCGGAATCCTGCCCGTCGCTCTGTCCGGCATCCCAAGCAGCGAGGGCGGCTGCTCGGTCACCGGTTGGCCAGCACCTTCACCGACCCCAACCCCAGCAGCCTCCGGTCAGCGGTGGCCAGGGTCAGGTCCTACACTTGGGCCGTCGCCACCAAGAATCGGTCGGCTGGGTCAGGCTCGGGCAGCACACGCCCCTTCGCGGCCAACACCAGGGCTGCTCAGACGGCAATGGGTGACAGCAAACCTGGTTGCCGGGATCGGTCAGCACTGCTGGCAGGGGACCGCTGAGACGCTCCGGCTCCGGCGAAGCCCCAAGGAAGATGTGGGTGTCGAGGAGAAGCCCCAGGGCACCAGGGCTTCCCACCGTCCTGGCTTGTGGCCCGGGCAACGACGTCACCCACGATGTGGGTATCTCCTCCATGTGTTCGGCCGCGGGCCGCAGCACGCCAGCGTATCATGGCCAGTGACCATAGCCAACCCGCTCGCTCGCCCGGCCGCAGTCCACGGCGGGACATCTGACCGCCCGCCCTACCGGACGAGCTCCGGGCGACGCAGCGCGGCACGAATGCGGTCCGCCAGCCCCAGGGCCAGCGCCGCCTTCAGGAGGTCGAGCCAAGCGAAAGGGATCACTCCAATCTGCACCGCGTGCGCCACAGTGGGCGCAGCCCCCGAGATGACCAGACCGGCCACCCCGAGTCCGTAGATCACGCCGAGGGCGACGACCATCGCCGCCCCGGTGCGCGCGAGAAACTGCCCGCGAGATGCAGCACCCTCCGCGGCCCACCCGACCAGGTAGGCCGCCACCGGGAACGCCCACAGGTACCCGCCCGTGGGCCCGAACAGCACCGCCGGGCCCGCGCGCAACCGGGCGAAGACAGGCAACCCCGCAACCCCAAGGAGCAGGTAGAGGAGCAGGGCCAGCGTCCCAACCCGTGCACCCATCACTGCACCCATCAACAACACGGCGAACACCTGGAGGGTGAACGGAACGCCCGTGAGGAGGGGGATGGTCACGCTCACCTGAGCACTGACCGCCGTGAGAGCTGCGCCCAGGGCAGCAAGACTGATCGTTCGGGTAGTCACCGCCGCCTCCCGCAGCCTGTCGCCGATCCCTTCACACCCGCACCCGCGGGGTCACCACGGTCATCTCGTCCAGGATCCGCTGGGCCACCTCCAGGGCCTCGAGCCCCGCTTCCCCGGGTACTCGCGGGACCTCTTCTCCGCGCACGCACGCCAGGAAGTGCCGCAGCTCCGCCCGCAACGGCTCCACGTGCCGCACGGGCAGCTCTTCCCACACCTCGCCGGACCGGATCGCCATAACATCACGCAGGTAGTCCAGGTACACCGACCCCGCCGCGGTGGTGACCTCGATCTCCGCGGCCTTCACCGGCGACACACGGCTCGCCACCAGGCTCGCCACGCACCCGTCCTCCAGCAACAGGTGAGCCACCGCCAGATCCTCGTCCTCCCCGTGCAGCCGCGCGCCGATCCCCGTGACCCGCCGCACGTGGGAGCCGGACAGAGACAACACGATGTCGATATCGTGGATCATCAGATCCATGACCACACCCACGTCCATGGCGCGACCCGGCTGGTACGGGCGGACGCGCCTGGCCTGCACGAACAGCGGCTCCCGCGCGCGGCGCAGCAGCTCCTCCACCGACGGCTTGAAGCGCTCCACGTGGCCCACCAGCAGCACCCGGCCCTTGCGGCGCGCGAGCCGGACCAGCTCCCGACCCTCGTCCACCCGGGCGGTGAGAGGCTTTTCCACGAGCACGTGCAGGCCCGCGTCCAGAAGGTCTCGGGCGATGGCGTAGTGGTGCACCGTGGGCGCCACCACGCTCACCGCATCGGCCCGGCCCACCAGCTCCCGGTGGTCCAGGTAGCCGGGCACGCGGTACCGGGCGCTGAACTCCGCGACCTCCTCGGGGTTGGGGGAGACCACGCCCACCAGCTCCGCCTGCGCCAGGTGGTGGTAGACGCGCACGTGGTGCCGTCCCCACTTCCCCAGGCCCACCACCGCCACGCGCACCCGGTCCATGGGTCTCAACCGCGCGCGGTTCGCATGGCAAACTCCCGTACCGCGTCCACGATCCGCACCAGATCGCTTTCCCGCAGGGCCGGGTGCACGGGCAAGGACAGCACCTCTCGGCTGGCCTGCGTGGCGTTGGGCCAGGGTCCCCCGTCCAACTCCATGGCCTGGTAGGGGCGGGTGTGGGGTACCGGCTCCGGATAGTACACGCGGGTTTGGATCCCGCGGGCCCTCAGGTGCTCCCGGAGATCATCTCGACGCCGCGACCGCACGGTGTACTGGTGGTACACGTGGTAGCAACCCGGGGGTTCCTCCGGGGGCGCGAGACCCGGAAGGTTCCGCAGTCCCTCGGTCAGAAAGGCGGCGTTCCTCCGCCGGGTGGCGTTGCGCTCGTCCAGGGACCGCAGCTGGGATAAGCCCAGGGCTGCGGACAGGTTCGTCATGCGGTAGTTGTGCCCCACCAGCTCGTACCGGTACGGGGCGCTCTGCCCTTGGTGCACCAGCAGGCGCACGCGGCGCGCCAGCTCCGGGTCGCGGGTGACCACCATGCCGCCCTCACCCGTGGTCATATTCTTGGTCGGGTAGAAGCTAAAGATCGCCGCCACCCCGAAGCCGCCCACCCTCCTGCCCTGCCAGGCGGCGCCGTGAGCCTGGGCCGCATCTTCCACCAACCAAGCCCCCCGCCGCTGCGTCAGCTCCGAGAGCGCGCCCATGTCTGCGGGAAGGCCGTACAGGTGGACCACCACCACCGCCCGCACCCGCGGCCTGCGCAGGGCGTCCTCCACCCGCTGCGGGTCCAGGTTGAGCGTCCGGGGGTCCACGTCCACGAACAGCGGCCGGGCTCCCCTGTGCACCACGGCGTTGCTGGTGGCCGCAAAGGTGAAGGCCGGGACCACCACTTCGTCCCCCGGGCCCAGTCCCAGGGCCTCCAGGACCGCCTCGAGGGCGGTCGTACCGGAGGATGTGGCCACGGCGTACGGCGTGTCCACGTACGAGGCGAAGGCAGACTCAAACCGCTCCACCCACTCGCCGTGGCTCAGCTGCCCGGACTCCAGGACCTCTAAGACGCTGCGCTTGTCCTCGTCCGTCAGGATCGGGGTTGCGATGGGGATGGTCTCCACAGCCGGGGTCGCCAGTCCGGGCACAAAGCGGCCCCTCCGGTCGGAACAGACCGGAGGGGCCCCGCTCCCAACTACTGGACCACCACCCTCCGGTTCGTCGCCAGCACCCAGATCAGGAACGCCAGTAAGAGCACCACCAGCAGCTCTGCCTGCCCTGACTGATTTCCGAGCCATCGGCGAAGGTGTGCGCGAACGTAGGCCTCCACGAGTTGCAGCATGGGATCACCTCCACACCAGTTCTTACGCCTATTCTACGCCTGGGGCGACCTCGGCCTCCTCCGCCCGCCGCCGTAGCGCATCCAGCATGCTCTGCGCGTTCTTCTGAACCAGGGAACGAACCAAGCCGGTCAGCAGGGGACCCACCAGCGGGATCTCCAGCTCGTAGTCCAAACTTAGCCGCACCCGGCAGCCGTCGGCTGCTTCCTCGAAGGTCCACACTCCCTCGAAGCGGTCGAAGTCGCCCTCCCGCTGTCGGAAGGTGCACCGCCGGCCCTCGTCGTCCCACCAGTCCTCCTCCGTCCACCGCACCCGCCGGCCCTGGATGCGCCCTACCCACTCGGTGACGGTGTGGTTCCCCTCGCGCTCCACCACACGCAGGCTTTCCACGTCGGGCATGAACTCCGGGAACCGCTCCACCTCCTTGGCCACCGCGTACACTCGGTCCGCGGGCGCGCGCACGAACGTCTCAACCTCCACGTGCGGCATACCACCTCCCGGGAAGAGCGGCCCCGGCCAGGGGGCCCGCCAGAAGTATACCCGGACGTCAAAGGCTCACGGCCCAGGGCTGGAGGCGTCGGAGAAAGGGCTCGGGCAGCTCCGCCTCCAGGTGCACCGCGTCCGGCCCGTACTCTTCGTGCAGCACCCGGCCCTGCGCGCGCACCTCAGACAGGACGCGGGCGTGCGCATACGGGATCCGCAGCCGGGCCCTGGGCCATGG
>JBEQAH010000172.1:0-4538 GCA_041640435.1 bacterium
CCGCGGCCCCCACCACGGTCGCCAGCAGGGCTTCGCGCAGACCCAAACCCGGCACCAGGAGCGCGCCTGCCACCAGCAGCAGAAGGCTCACCCCGAGGTTGAACCACAGGACGAACACCTCCGCCGCGCCGAGGGGACGGAGCTCGGCGGGGATGGGTTCGACACCCCACTCCGTGGCCAGGCTGCCTTCGCGCACTCCCGTGCTCAAGCGGTTACTTCCGGGATCCTCGCCCGAGCCAGAGCCTGCAGCACCAGCCAGCCGAGCACAGCGCCCGGCACGCTGCTGGCCAGAAAGAGAGGCAGCAGCGTGGCCAGCGGGATCGCCTTCCCCATGAACAGCGGAGCGACCAGTAGACTCCCCAGAGTGGCGCCCACGGGCCCTGTGCCCAGGGGTTCCAGCAGCCCCGCCCAACTGTGCCGCCAGGTCCGGTACGCGAGGCCCACCACGATCGCTCCCGGGATGCCGCCCGGAAACGCCAGGAGAGTGCCCACGCCGAAGAGGTTCCGCAGGACCGCCGCCAGGGTGGCGGCCAGGGCCGCATACCACGGGCCGAGGACCACGCCGGCCACGGCGTTGGTCATGTGCTGCCACGGCAGGAGCTTGGCGCCCGCCACGGGAATCGAGCCAGGCACGAAGGACAGCACCACGGGGACTGCAGCGAACACGGCGGTGAGCACCAGCTTGCGTGTCATCGCTGACCTCCTCTCCACGCCATCTCCCAGAAGGCGGATTCGAACTCGGCCACGCGTCGGAAGGCTTGCTCCGCAGCCGCCAGCTCACAGCTGGAAGCTTCCTGCAAGGCGTACCCGGCCGAGGCTTCCAGGCGCGTCACATAGTCCGCAAAGGCCGGGTGCGTCCAGCGCTCCACGAACTCCCGGTACTGAGGAGCTCCCGGTGCCGCCGCACTCCAGGCGTCCCGGTATGCCCGTTCGCAGGCCCACAGGGCCGTGATCTGCGCCGGGTACGGCTCCCTGAAAAGTCCCCGCAGAAACCCCACGTACTCCGAAGCGGCAGGCTGCAGGGGCTCATCTAAGGAAAGATTCCGGGAGCCGGCGCTTCCCTCGAACCAGTCCAGCTCCTCAGCCAGCGCGAGGAGTCCGGAGGCGAGCACCTTCTGGTCCCGTCTCGGCGCGCCGGCCAGGATTTGCGCCTGCGCCTGGAGCAGTCCCCGGACAAACCAGTAGTCCTGCACCAGCCAACGGGAGAACGCTTCCTGCGGGAGCGTCCCGTCTCGCACCCCTTCCAGAAAGGGGTGGCGGGTCGCCCGGTCCCACAGGTCCCGGTGGCGTGAGAGCAGGTCCTGGGGGCTCATCCGGACCTCCACGCGGCGTCGAAGAAGCCGTGCTCCAGCTCCATGGCGCGCCGGTACAACTCCTCCAGGCGGCGACGCTCACCGCCGTACCGGTCCAAAAGCGCCTCCAGGGTCTCCGCCAGCCGGCTGAACTCGGGGCTTGCGTAGGTGTGCACCCACTCCGCGTACGGGCTTGTGGACCGCAGCGCCGGGGCCAGGCTCGAGCCCAGGTAGCTGTACAGCCGCATGCACGGGGTTTGGGCCGCCACCCCGTGCCCGACGGGCTCGAGAGCGGCCGTGCGGAGGAGGAAGTCCGTGTACGCGGCGGTGGCGGGCGCGGGGGCCGGTTGCAGGTCCACGCCCCAACGCTGCGCGTAGCTGTGGTGCAGCTTCAGCTCGTTCAGGGCACCGTCCAGCAGCTCCTTGAAGGCGAGCAGCCCCTCCCGGTCCGGCGACTTCGCCAGAAGGAGCGCGTACGCGCGGGCGAAGCTGTCCAGGAAGTAAGCGTCCTGGCCCACGTAGAAGCGAAAGCGCTCGATCGGCAGGTCCCCTGAGGCGATGCCCTGCACGAAGGGGTGGGATAGACACGCCTCGGCCAGGTGCAGGTTTGCCTGCCAGAGCTCTCTCGCTAAGCCCACGTCACCCTCCCGGAAACACGACCGCCAGGCCCGAGCAGGACCTGGCGGTTTCCGTGGTCTCGCCACTTCCCCACGCCAGCATTACCTGGATCGGGTCTTTGGGGTCTGCGGCATTGGCCTTGTGGCCGGCCGCACTCTCAGCCCGGCTCCACCGAGCTCCCCCAGGGCTTGCTCTTCGGTTGTCCGCGGCCTTGTGGCCGCATCGCGCCGTCAATTATCGCATGACCTTTGCCTCATGGGTCAAGCCCTCCCGGCCGCCTGCCGGATCGGCCTGAGCCACGCAGCAGAGCCTGCCGTCGGACCGACAGGTGCCCCGCCCCGGTCCCCGTCTCACGCCTCGAGCTTCGGCAGCTGGACCGCCGGACGCGTCCCGGCACGAGTCGGGCTCACCTGAGCGGTGAGCCTCGCGGGCAGCCGAATCTCTCCACGTCCGCGCTCTGTTCGTTCCCCTCCCCCCGCTCTGCACATCCGCGAGGGACTTGCTCGCGAGTCGCTTTTCCCCGCCGCCTCGTCCGTCACATCGGGTTTATGTTTTGATTCATTCGGAAGAAATTCGTCGGGTCGTACTTCCTCTTGAGCTCCACCAGCCGCTCATACGTGGCACCGTACGCGAACGCGATGCGACCGGCCTCGTCTTGCGTCATGAAGTTCACGTACGCGCCACCGCTGGCAAAAGGCTGCGACTTGAAAAAGACTTCCCGAGCCCACGCGATGCAGCGCTCATCCTCCGCGGCTGACTCCCAGCGACCATGCACGTTCAGCACGTAGTTGGCGTCCCGGCTCGAGTAGGCCATCGCCGCAGGCGCGACGCGGGCCGTCTGGCCGCCGATGGTACCGATAAAGATCTCGCACTGCGGCGACGGGAGCTTGCCGGCGTATTCGACGACGGCGTC
This sequence comes from bacterium, assembly GCA_041640435.1. Lineage (GTDB taxonomy): Bacteria > Sysuimicrobiota > Sysuimicrobiia > Sysuimicrobiales > Sysuimicrobiaceae > Tepidifontimicrobium. The sequence continues at coordinate 2,824 of JBEQAH010000172.1, forward strand.
GATGGCGCCGTGGTCGAGCCGCGAGAAGTTGTGCGACTTCCAGTAGTTGCGCGCCCCCTTCGTCAGGAGTGGGTCGAAGGCCTGCTGCCATGCGGTGTACGACTGCACGCCGATGTGCTCGCCGAGTACTGTACCGAACCGCCGCAGCGGCTCGATGAGCCCCTCGCCCCGAGAGGGGTCACCCGCGTAGAAAATGGCGAGCGCCACGATCTCCCTCCCGTGGACGCGGTCGGGGAGGAAGGGCAGTGGGGGCGCCTTCCGGGCCACCATCCAGACGGTCAGGTCGTCTGGCATTCTCTCCGTGAACCGGGCGAACTGGGTCAGCACGGCCTTCGACTGGTCAAACGGGAAGACGACGAGTCCGCTCAGCACCTCCGGCCCGACGGGATGGAGCTGGAACTCGAAGCGGGTGACGATGCCGAAGTTTCCGCCGCCACCGCGTATCCCCCAGAAGAGGTCATCGTTTTCCCTTGCACTGGCGTGCACCTGGAGACCGTCTGCGGTGACGACGTCCGCCGCGAGCAGGTTGTCGACGGTCATGCCGTACTTTCGGCTCAGCCAGCCAAAGCCGCCGCCGAGCGTGAGGCCGGCCACTCCCGTGGTGGAGTTGATGCCCAGCGGCGTGGCGAGCCCGTGTTCCTGCGCCGCCGCGTCAAAGTCGGCGAGGGTGCAGCCGGCCTCGACCACCGCCCTCCCAGCCTTCGCGTCCACCCGAACGCCTCTCATCGCTGAGAGGTCAATCATAAGGCCGTCATCGCAGACGGCGTTGCCGGCGATGTTGTGCCCGCCTCCTCGAACCGAGACGAGCAGGTCATGGTGGCGCCCAAATTGGACAGCCCTCACCACGTCGTCAGACGACGCGCAGCGAGCGATCAGCGCCGGCCTGCGGTCGATCATGCCATTCCAGATCCGACGCACTTCGTCGTAGGCGTCGTCCGTAGCGAGAAGCACATCACCCTCGAACCGGGCCTTGAGTGCGTCGAGCTTTGCTCCCTGGAACTGATTCATCGTTCCCCTCCAAAGAGGTGTCTAAACGTGCAGGGTGCTGGGAGGCCAGACCTCTTGCCTAGTTCCCCTTCGCTCTAGTTCCTTGGGATGGCCCTTGGGGCTTCTTTGGAGTCTCCCCCAAGACTCCGGTGTCTGTGGCGATTCATCTTGGCAGGTTTCCCTGCGCCTGTCAAATTGCTCCATGTGGGAACGGCCGCAGCGGCTATGCCAGAGCCAGGACGCAGACCTCAGACCGGAGACCGGACGCTGGTGTGCAGGCAGGAGGCAGCTTATGGCGGCGTTTGTGATCCAGGTTCCCGCCCCAGCTTCAGGAAGTAGCGGTGGATTCCGCAGTAACCGGTGATCTCGGGATGGAAGGTGGCGCCCAACAGGTGGCCCTGACGGACCAGCACGGGGAGGCCCTCGTGCTGGGCCAGGACCTCCACCCCCTCTCCAACCCGGGTCACCGCGGGCGCGCGGATGAAAGCAACGCGGAAGGGGTTGGAGTCCACTGCAGGACACCACAGATCCGCCTCAAAGCTCTCCCGCTGGCGGCCGTAGGCGTTCCGCTGCACGGTCAGGTCCATCAGGCGCAACAACGGCGGCTCTCCCCCTGACGCACCCCGCGCCATGAGGATCAGGCCCGCGCACGTCCCAAACAGTGGCATCCCCTCTCCCGCGCGGCGACGGATGGCGGCGTCAAGCCCGCACCGCGCCATGAGTGCACC
>JBEQAH010000173.1:0-4524 GCA_041640435.1 bacterium
GCCACCGCCACGCGGCTGCTGCGGCGCGTGGCGACGGTGGCGCAGACCATGCTGGGCGGCTTCGACGTCATCGAGCACATGCGGCCGTGGGACTTCCTGGAGTTCCGCTCCCACCTGAAGCCGGCCAGCGGCTTCCAGAGTCGGCAGTTCCGGGAGGTGGAGTTCCTGTCCGGCCTGAAGGACCCCAGGTACCTGCGCAGCTTCGACGCAGACCCCGCGGACCGGGCGGTGCTGGAGCGCCGCCTGGCGGAGCCGAGCGTGTGGGACGCCTTCGTGGGCTTCTTGCGCCGGCGCGGGCTGCCCGCGGACGGGGACGCCGAGCTGCTGGCTACCCTGATCCGGGTGCAGCGCGACCCGGACCTGGCGGACGTAGACGCCCTCTGTGAGTCCCTGGTGGCGTACGACGAGGCGCTGGGCTTGTGGCGCTACCGGCACGTGCTCATGGTGGAGCGCATGATCGGCGCGCGGCCCGGGACCGGGTACGAAGACGTGCAGCGCACCGTGGGTGGAGAGGCGGACTACTTCACCGGCGTGGACTACCTGCACAGCACCCTTCGCAAGCGCTGCTTCCCCCTCCTGTGGGAAGCGAGGACCTTCGTGGAGCGTGCCTGATGGACGCGCTATTGCGGTGGCGTGCGGAGTTCCCGATCCTCGAGAGGGTCACCTACCTGGTCTCGCACTCCATGGGGGCCATGCCGCGATCTGCCCGGGCCTGGGTGGAGCGCTACCTGGAGGCGTGGGGCGGGCGCGGCGTCGGCGCGTGGGAGGAGTGGGAACCCTACCTTCAGGAGCACGCGAACCGGCTGGCGGCACTCCTGGGCGCGCCGCCGGGAAGCGTGGTCCTGCACCAGAACGTCACCACGCTGTTCAGCGCCCTGCTGGGCGCCCTCGCCCGGCCCGGAGGCCGGCGGACGGTGGTGGCCACAGACCTGAACTTCCCTTCGCTGCTGTACGCCGTCCGCGGGCACGAACCCCTCGGGCTTCGGCTCGCGCTGCTGCGCAGCCCCGACGGGATCGGAGTCCCCCTGGAGGCGTGGGAAGAGGCGGTGGGCCCGGACACCCTCGCGGTGCTGGTGGACCACGGCATCTTCCGGTCTGGGTTCCTGCAGGACGTGGCGGCCATCTGTGAGATCGCCCACCGCCGTGGGGCTTGGGTGGTGGTGGATGCGTACCAGACCGCGGGCTGCGTGCCCCTGGACGTTCAGGCGTGGGGCGCGGACGCGGTGCTGGGAGGCTCCCACAAGTGGCTGTGCGGTGGTCCGGGGGCAGGTTGGATGTACGTGCGGCCCGACCGCGCGGAGGACCTCCGGCCCACGGCCGCGGGCTGGTTCGGACACCGGGACCCCTTTGCCTTTTCCCTGGAGTTCGACCCGGCGCCCGGCGCTGCCCGCTTCTCCACCGGCACGCCGGGGATGCCGGCGTTGTTCGCCGCCCGGGCGGGTCTGGAGCTGGTGCTGGAGGTGGGGGTGACGGCTATTCGCGAGAAATCCGTGCGGCTGACGCAGCGGATGCTGGAGCGGGCGGAGGTGCTCGGGCTGACCGTCCGGACACCCCGCGACCCGGCGCGGCGCGGCGGCATGGTGGTGGTGGATTTCCCCGGAGCGGAGGCGGTGGCAGAGCAGCTCGTTTCCCGCGGGATCCTGGTGGACTACCGGCCCGGCGGGGGCATCCGCATGTCCGCGCACTTCTACACCCGCGCGGACGAGGTGGAGCTCGCCTTCGACGCCCTGGAGGAACTGATCCCCCGCGTTCTCCGGTAATCGGCCTCCCCGAAGGGATCGCTTCGTTGAAGGAGGGGATCGTTTCGTTGGAAATAGTTGACAAGTAAAACGTTTCTGCCCTACCTTAGCCCCGCGCGCCAGCCTGTCTCGGAGGACCGGCGATGCGGGTCGTGTGCGTGGGGGGCGGGCCGGGGGGTCTGTACGCGGCCCTCCTCCTGAAAAAGCTGGACCCCCGGAACGAGGTGGTGGTGTACGAACGCAACCGGCCGGACGACACGTTCGGCTGGGGCGTGGTGCTCTCCGACACCACCCTGGAAAGCCTCGCGGCCGCGGACCGGAAGAGCTACGAGGCCATCCAGCGGGCCTTCTACCACTGGGACGACATCGAGGTGCACTTCCGCGGACGGGTGGTGCGGTCCGGGGGCCACGGGTTCGCGGGGATCGCCCGCACCACCCTGCTGCGCATCCTCCAGGAACGGGCGGCGGAGCTGGGCGCGCGGCTTGTCTTCCAGCGCGAGGTGGAAGGCGTGGAAGAGCTGGCCGCCGGGGCTGACCTGGTGGTGGCCGCGGACGGGGTGAACAGCCGCACGCGCCAGCGCTACGCGCACGCCTTCGAGCCGGAGGTGGAGTGGGGCCGGTGCCGGTACGTCTGGCTGGGAACCCGGCGGCGGTTCGACGCGTTCACCTTCGCCTTCCAGCCCACGGAGTGGGGTTGGTTCACCGCCCACGCCTACCCCTTCGATCGAGCCACGAGCACCTTCATCGTGGAGACGCCCGAAGAGGTCTGGCGGCGATCCGGCCTGGATCGCATGGACACCGAGGAGTCCCTGGCCTTCTGCGAGCGTCTGTTCGCACACGTGCTGGAGGGTCAGCCCTTGATGTCCAACGCCGCGCACCTGCGGGGCTCCGCCCAGTGGTTGCGTTTCCCCTGGGTGCGGTGCCGGCGGTGGGTGCATTGGCTGGAGGTAGGGGGTCGCGCGGTTCCCATCGTGCTGCTGGGCGACGCCGCCCACACCGTGCACTTCTCGGTGGGGTCCGGCACGCGCCTCGCCATGGAGGACGCCATCGGCCTGACCAAGGCCCTGGCTCGCCACGGGCCCGCCGACCTGGCGGCGGCCCTGGAGGCGTACGAGGCCGAACGCCAGGTGGAGCTGCTTCGGCTGCGCCACGCGGCCCGGAACTCCGCCGACTGGTTTGAGAACGTGCGTCGGTACGTGCATCTGGAGCCAGAGCAGTTCGCCTACACCTTGCTGACCCGTTCCCAGCGGCTGTTCCACGAGGAGCTGCGCCAGCGGGACCCTCAGTACGTGGAGTCCTTCGAGCGGTGGTTCGCGCGGCGGTGCGGCCTGGACGACCGACCGGTGCCGCCCATGTTTACCCCGTTCCAACTCCGGAGCGTGCGCCTCAAGAACCGCGTTGCAGTCTCCCCCATGGCCATGTACTCCGCGGAGGACGGCACCGTGGGCGACTTCCACCTGGTGCACCTGGGCGCGCGGGCTCTGGGCGGGGCCGCCCTGGTGTTCACCGAGATGACGTGCGTGTCCCGGGAGGGACGCATCAGCCCGGGGTGTGCGGGCCTGTACAAGCCGGAGCACGTGGACGCCTGGCGACGCATCGTGCGGTTCGTGCACGAGCACACCGACGCCCGCATCGCGCTGCAGATCGGCCACTCCGGGCCCAAGGGCTCCACCCGGGTGGGTTGGGAAGGCTACCACGAGCCCCTGGCGGAGGGGAACTGGCCGGTGATGGGGCCTTCGCCCATCCCCTGGAGCCCCCGCAACCAGATCCCACGTCCCATGACGCGGGAGGACATGGACCGCGTGGTGGAGGAGTTCGTGCGCGCCACCCGGTGGGCGGTGGAGTGCGGGTTCGATTGGCTTGAGGTGCACTGCGCCCACGGGTACCTGCTGTCCGCGTTCATCAGCCCCCTCACGAACCAGCGCACGGACGAGTACGGGGGCAGCCTGGAGAACCGCATGCGGTTCCCCCTGGAAGTGGTGCGGGCGGTGCGGGCGGCCTGGCCGGCCCACCTGCCGCTGTCGGTGCGGATTTCCGCCCACGACTGGGTCCCGGGTGGCATCACCCCGGACGACGCGGTGGAGGTGGCCCGCATGTTCAAGGAGGTGGGGGTGGACCTCATCGACGTCTCCAGCGGGCAGACGACCCCCCACGCACAGCCCGCGTACGGCCGCCTGTACCAGACCCCCTTCGCGGACCGCATCCGGCACGAGGTGGGGATCGCGACCATGGCCGTGGGATCCATCTACGAGGCGGACCACGTGAACTCCATCGTGGCCGCGGGCCGCGCCGACCTGTGCGCCATCGCGCGGCCGCACCTCGCCAACCCCCACTGGACCCTGGTGGAGGCCGCCCGCATCGGGTACACCGACGTGGGCTGGCCGAAGCAGTACCTGGACGGCAAGGACCAGCTGGAGCGGCTCATGGCGCGGGCTCGGGCAGCGCAGGCGGGAGCCCGCGGGGCCATCGAGGAGCTGGAGCGGGTTCTCGCCCGCGCGGCCCAGGATCGGGCGGCCGCGCGCCGCTAGAGGGGGCACGATGCCCGCCACCCGGCAGCAAGTGGACGCATTGGGGCTGGAGGCCCGGGCCACCGGGGAGGATCACCAGTCCATCCGGTTGTGGCTGCGGCTGCTGTCCGCGTCCAACCTGGTGAAGTCCGCAGTCCAGTCGCGGCTGCGCACGACCTTCGGAGTCAGCCTCGCCCGGTTCGACCTGATGGCGCAGCTGGAGCGGCACCCCGACGGGCTGCCCATGCGGACCCTCTCCCGTCGGATGATGGTCACCG
>JBEQAH010000174.1:0-4499 GCA_041640435.1 bacterium
CGGTGGCCTTGGCCCATCGCCTTCCTGAGTTCCGCCCCCGCCGGCCTCACGGAGATCTCCATGGCTGCGGACGACCTGGGGCTCGACGCGCCGTCCATCGCCTCGCTGCACGTGGTGCGCGTGATCACCGTCATCGCCTGCGTACCCTGGCTGGTGGCCTGGGCGGCGTAGCCCCCTCGGGTTGACGGGTGGCGCTCGAGCGGCTCTGTGCCAGGAGCACGTGGGGCAGCCCACGGCGCTTTGACCTCTGGCATTCGAGCTGGGGTGTTCCGCGTGACTCTTGCGTGCGAGCCAGCAGAGCGCGGGCCGGCTGCGCTTCAAGCTCCGGAAGAACGCCCCGCCATGGCCAGTCTCGCCATGTTCAGGGATCCGGCAGACTCCACAGAAGCGTCCTCGGAGCGCGGCCTCGACGCCGGGGGGTTGGGGCGCAATAATTTCGGGGTCCGGGGCCGTCTAATGACCAGGTGGGCCGTGGGGGCAAGGTTGGCGGAGCAGGCGGGGTCGGCGTGGCGAGGGTTCGAGGAGGTCGTCCAGCCTCACCTTCCGTACCTGTACGCGCTCGCGGTGCGGCTGACGGGGAATCATGGGGCTGCGGAGGACTTGGTCCAGGACGCTCTGCTCAGGGCACTTCGTGGGTTCAATGGGTTGCGCAACCGACAGCAGCCCCGGTTGTGGCTGACGCGGGTGTTGACTACCGCCTTCTACGACCGCCTGCGGGATGCGCAGCGACACGATACGGTTCCCTTCGATGAGCACTTTGATCTTTTCGACACCATCGTGGCGGAGGACCCGTTCCCGTACTCCGATCGGGTCCACCTGGACTTCCTAGAGTTGTTCGATGATCTGAAGGTGATCGAGGTGTTGCAGGGCGTGGAGCCGTCGCATCGCGTCGCGCTGATTCTGGCCTGCGTGTACGGGTTCAAGGTGCGGGAGATTGCGGAGATCACCGGAAGCCCGCTCGGCACGATTCTGGCTCGCCTCCACCGGGCGCGCAAGCAACTGGAGGGGGAGCTGTGGGACTATACGGTGCGCAACAAGCTGCTGAGCAGTCCCCTGGAGGCGCGCGAGTGATCAGCTGCAGGGAGGCGGTAGAGCGTCTGTGGTTCTATCTGGACGGGACTCTTGAGCGAGCGGACGAGCGGGAACTGGAAGCCCACCTCGAGCTGTGCCGGCAGTGCTGCGGCAAGTTGGAGTTCGCCAGGCGGATCCAGAGGTTGCTGCGACAGACGGCGTCGGGCGTGGGGATGCCCGAGGCGACCCGAGTCCGGCTGAACCGTGTTCTCGAGGGGCTGGGGGGAGGTCATGAGTGAGCGGAGGGCGCACTCGGTCCGGTTGACCGGCGATGACCTGCTGGGACAAGGGGGGATCAAGGACTCGGTCCGCGAGGCCTACCGGGCGGTGATCGGAAGGCGGACCAGCGTCGCTCACCGGTTGTACGACCCTGACCAGCTGAGCCTATTGCCGGACGGGGCCGTTAAGCAGGCGTTGGGCGTAGGGAATCCGGTGCGGGCCGCGGGACTCCGGCCGGGAGAGATCGTCGTGGATCTGGGCTGCGGTGGGGGCATCGACACCCTCCTGGCGGCGCATGCCGTGGCGCCCGGGGGCAAGGCCATCGGCCTGGACATGCTGCCGGAGATGCTGGAGGTTGCCGCGCGCCACGCCACCTTGGCAGGCCTGGGGAATGTGGAGTGGGTGCTCGGAGAGATGGAAGCGATCCCGCTCGCGGATGCGAGCGTCGACGTGGTGATCAGCAACGGCGTGGTGAATCTGTCTCCTCGCAAGTCCCGGGTGTTCGCCGAAGTCTACCGCATTCTGCGGTCGGGAGGGCGCATGGTGGTGGCGGACGTGGTGGTCGACGAGGAGCTTCCGGCGGAGATCCTGACGAGCGCCGTGGCCTGGGCGGGCTGCCTTTCGGGGTCCCTGGCCGAGCGGGTGTTTGTGGCCAAGCTGCAGAAGGCGGGGTTCGTGGAGATCGAGCGGGGTGAGGAGCAGCCGTTCGGGGTGGACGAGTGCGAGCAATACCCGCTGTTTACTCCGGAGTTGATCGCCCTCATGCGGCGGTTGATCCCTGACGCGCGGCAGGCGAGGGTGGCCAGATCGGTGGTGTTCAGGGTCAGAAAGCCGTAGAGGTCGCGTCTGCGCCGAAGCGCGCGGATCGGGGCGAGAGGAGCGCCGCGATGGTGTCATAGCGGGATGTCGCGGCCCAGATGGTGGAGCTGGCAAGGCCTCACCAAAAAAGGAGAGGGGGAGCGGGGATGGATACGCAGGCGGTTCTGAACGGGGTGGACGTGCAACAGCTGATGGCGACCATCGACGCCATCAAGGCCAATCCCAGCTTAGCCCGGTTCACGTTTCGGGCGACCAGCGATTGGGTCGACGGCGGGCGCTCCCGAACGGTGATCCAGGGGTTCTACGGAGCTGGCCAGGAGGATACCTCGCGCAAGAAGCCCTTTGTTCTGGAAGGGGACGAGCCACCGGTGCTGCTCGGGACCAACGCCGCCCCCAACGCGGTGGAGGCGGTGCTGCACGCCCTCGCCTCCTGCCTGGCGGTGGGATTTGTGTACAACGCTGCCGCTCAGGGGATTAAGGTGGAGAGCCTGCAATTCAAGCTGGAGGGGGACCTGGACCTGCACGGGTTCCTGGGTTTGTCGAACCAGACACGGGCTGGCTTCCAGAACATCCGGCTGTCCTACCGTGTGAAGACGGACGCGCCTCGCAGGAAGGTCGTGGAGTTGTGTGAATACGTGCAGAACACTTCCCCGGTGCTGGACATCATCCGAAACCCCGTCCCGGTGACCGTGGCACTGGAGGGCTGACCGGATGCGCCGTGATGTAAGACCGGAGGGGAGCGAGAAAGCCACATCCCCGTAAGCGCGTCCCGCCAGAGGGATCCGGCGGGAAGCGCGGGGGGCCACTCGAGTCCCCACCCCGCTCGAGAGTGTGGCTCTGTTTGCGCGCCTTTGGGGTCGGGACCCGGAGGGGGACGAGGGGCCGCGGACGAGCCCGGGCACTGGACTTCCGTCAGCACGACGGACCACGACGATGGCCGTAGCCTGTCAGGAGGTTAGCCGCTGACGGGGCGCCGTCGATCTGCGCGGAAAACTCACGAAAAGCTTGACAGCGTGCAGCCGGTGGTTGTGTGCTTTGTGTGTCGTATGGTGATCATGCCGTTCATATTGTGAACATTCGCGGGGCTCAACTTCTGGAGCGGGCGCTGCGGTTGCTCGAGATGTTCACGCCGGAACGCCCGGCTTGGCAGGTCGCAGAGCTCAGTCACGCGACCGGCCTCTCTCGCCCCACGGTGTACCGGATCCTGCGGGTCTTGGAGGGCTTCGGCTACGTGACCCAGGACCGCGCCACCAAGCGATTCCGGCTCGGCTCGGGGGCCCTGGCTCTGGGCCGGCGGGCGCTGGAGAGCATGGAGCTGCGGCAGGTGGCGTACCCCGTCATGCGCAGGCTGCAGGAGGCGACGGGTGAGACCGTGCTGCTCACCGTCCCCAGCGAAGACCGTACGGAGAGTGTGTGCGTGGACCGGTTGGAGAGTCCCCAACGGTTGCGCCTGATCCTGGAGGTGGGGCGCAGAGTACCCCTCCACGCCGGTGCCTCCAGCAAGGTGCTGCTCGCCTTCCTGCCTCCGGAGCAGATCCAGCGGGTGGTGGCCCTGCGAGGCCTGCCGCGCCTCAACAGGAACACCATCACCGACCCAGAGGCGCTGGCGCGGGAGCTGGAGGAGATCCGTCGGCGTGGCTACGCGCTGAGCTTCGAGGAGACCAACGAGGGTGCCGCGGGTGTGGCGGCACCCATCTTTGACGCCGCGGGAGAGCTCGCGGGCGGGCTCGGGATCGCCGGCCCCCTGATCCGCTTCGGGGAGGAGGCGCTGTCGCGCCTCATCCCCGTGGTGTGCGCGCACGCGGACGAAGTCACCCGCGCCCTGGGCGGGCGACGAGCCGCCCCTCAGGCTTTGGGGGGACTCCGTTAGGGAGGTGGAGGCGTTGATCACCGTGGCACAGACCTGGCAGACGAGGATGGCGCGCTCAGGCGAGCTGGCGCGGAGGGCCAGGCGGGTCCTGCCGGACGGCGTGGCGTCACCAGTGCGGGGCGGGCGCACCTTCCACCCGTACCCCTTCTACACCACGCGCGCGGAGGGCCCCTACCTGTTCGACGAGGACGGGAACCGCTACGTGGACACCGTGATGGCGTTCGGCCCGGTGATCCTCGGACACGCCCACCCTGAAGTCACCCGCGCCGTGCAGGAGCAGGCGGAGCGAGGCCTCATCTACGGAACCTGCACCGCGCTGGAGGTGGATGTGGCGGAGGCCATCCAGCAGATGGTCCCCACCGCGGAGATGGTCCGGTTCACGCCATCCGGGACGGAAGCCACCTTGCACGCCCTGCGGCTCGCCCGGGGGTTTACGGGGAAGCCCAAGGTACTGAAGTTCGAAGGTCACTACCACGGCAACCACGACGCGGTGCTGGTGAGCGTCAGCCCGCCGCTGGAC
>JBEQAH010000175.1:0-4499 GCA_041640435.1 bacterium
CTGCGGGACTCGGCACGGCCACCCGCCGCTCGTGCTCGACCTGGAGTCTAGGGACGGCCTGGAAGATGTGGTGTTCGTGTTCCGCCAGGCGAGCGGGGTGGCCGACCTGGATGAGCTCGTGCGGGTGGACTGGAGGCTTCGTGGTGGTGACCGGACCCTCACAGCCGCAGGTCCCGGGGCCCCTGGTACAGCACCCGAGGGCGGTAGAGCCGGTTGTCCCCGTGCTGCTCCGCCACGTGCGCCACGAGGCCTGCGGTGCGCGCCACGAAGAAGATGGGCGTGTACAGCTCGATGGGGATCCCCAGCAGGTAGTAGATGAGCCCCACGGGGTAGTCCGCATTCGGGTGTAGCCCCTTCTCGCGCCTCATCACGGCCTCCACGACGCCGTAGATCCGTAGCAGCTCCTCTCCCTCCGGCCTGCGGCCCGCAAGACCGGGCAAGGCTTCGCGAAGGAGCACCGCCCGGGGGTCCGGACGCCGCATGTACACGCGGTGCCCGAACCCCATGATCCGCTCGCCCCTCCGCAGGCGCTCCAAGACGTACTGTTCGGCCCGCGCCGCCCCACCCCCCTCCAGGATCTCCAGCAGCATGTGCGCCACCGCCTCGTTGGCACCGCCGTGCAGCGGTCCCTTCAGCGAGGCGCTCGCCCCCACCAGAGCCCCGTACAGGTCCGAGAGGGTGGAGGCGATCACGCGCGCCGCGAACGTCGAGTTGGGCATCTCGTGCTCGATGTAGCACGTCAGCGTCAGGTCGAAGACGTGAACGGCTTGCGGGTCCGGGCGGCTACCGAGCAGCATGTACAGGAAGCCCTCGGAGAACCCCAGAGACGGATCCGGCCGCACCCTCGGCAGCCCCCGCATGGCGCGGTAAGCGTTGGCAGTAACGGCCGGCATCCTGGCCAGTACCCCCACGCCCCTCTCCAGGTCGGCCTGCGGCGAGGTGTCCCGCAGCGCCGCGGGGTCCTCCAACCCCGCCAGGTACGACAGCACCGTCCGCTGCGCGTCCATGACGTGCATCCGCGGGGGCAGGAGGTCCAGCAGACGGTAGACTTCCCCGGGGAGCTCCGCCTCCTGCCGCAGCCGGCCCTCGAACGCCTGGACTTCAGACGGCTCCGGGAGCCGGCCGTACAGAGTCAGATACGCTACCTCGGTGTAGCGCTTCGACCGCGCCAGTTCTATGAGGTCATATCCCCGCAGCACGATCTGCTCGTGTTCCGTGTCCAGGTACGAGATGGAGGTGGCCGCGGCGATCACCCCCTCCAGCCCGGGGCTGTACGCGGGTTCTTTCATCCCTCCTCTCCCCCCTCGCGAAAGCACCTCGCCAGTTCGGCGTCCCACCGCTCGTACTCGTGGTAGCCGATGCGATCGTACAGCTCCGCCCGGGTCTGCAGGCGGTCCAGGATCCCCACCTGCGTCCCCTCCTCCCGGAGCACCCGCAGTGCCTCCTCCGCGGCCTTCATGGCCGCGCGCAGGGCGGTGACCGGGAAGATCACCATGCGGTAGCCCAGCTCCTCCAGACGCCGGGCGGTCAGATAGGGGCTGCGGCCGAACTCGGTCATGTTCGCCAACAGCCACCCCCCCACCCGTCGCGCGAACTCCGCGAACTCCTCCTCTGACTCAAGTGCCTCGGGAAAGACGACGTCCGCGCCAGCTTCCCGGTACAGGAGAGCCCGACGGACGGCACCCTCCAACCCCTCCACCGCGCGCGCGTCGGTGCGGGCGACGATCAGCGTGTGCTCCCGCGCGGAGGCGGCGGCAGCCACCTTCCTTGCCATCTCCTCCGCGGGGACCACGGACTTGCCCAGGAGGTGCCCGCACCGCTTTGGGAGGGGCTGGTCCTCCAGCTGCACCGCGGCCGCCCCGGCCCACTCCAGCTCCCGCACCGCCGCCACCACGTTCAGCGCCTCCCCGAAACCGGTGTCCGCGTCCACCACCAGCGGCAGCTCGCACGCCCGGTACGCTTTCCGCACGAAGTCCGCAAGCTCCGTCAGGGTCACCAGGCCCAGGTCTGGCAGCGCGAGGCTTGCGGAGAACGCGGCGCCGGACACGTACAGCGCCTCGAACCCGAGCCTCCGGGCCGCCACGGCGACCAGCGGACTGAACACCCCGGGTGCCACCACCACCCGCCCTTCCTCCAGCCGGCGCCGCAGCCGGAGACCCGCGGGTTCTTGGGTTCCTTGTCTCAGCAGCCAGGCGTCCAACGGAGCCCTCCTACAGCCGGGCCAGTTCTGCCACCTGGCGGAGGTTGTGTTCCTCCAGATGCCACACGGCGTCCACCAGCCGCTGTGCCTGGGCCGGGGCCAGCAGCCCTTCCACGTTGCGCCGGAACTTGTCCACCACCTCCTGGTCCGTCATCGGGTTGCGGGCGTGGCCGCGGGGGTAGCGGACCTCACGGACCCAGTGACCACCGTCCTCCGTCCACACCTCCACGCGGTTTGGGATCCCTTCCGGGTAGCCCGCGGTGAGCTCCGCGTCCTCCACCAGTTCCGTGCTCTCCCGGAGCATCTGGCGCACCGCGGGGTCCGTGAACCGCTCCCGCGCGAAGGACGCCCGGTCCACCCGGCCGTCCAGCAACGCCACCAGGACGATGTACGGGAGGGAGTGGTCCGCGGTCTCCCGGGTCTTGGGCTCCCACTTCTCCGGGTCCTTGGCGATGATCTCATACGCCGCCCGGAAGGTGGCGATGCGCACCCGGGCAATGCGCGATGGGTCCACCCCCTCCTCGCGCAGCTGGAGGGCCGCGTCCACCGCGCTCTGGGCGTGGTACTCCACCGGCCAGTACTTGACGTACGTGTCCCGGATGCGGTGCGGGGGCTGCCGTTCGGCCAGCGGTCGCAGCGGAGCTTCCTCGAACCCGCCGCCACCCAGCAGCTGCCGGAAGAACCCCATCTCGCCCTCGAAGGGTTGGTAGGGGCCGGTCATCCCCGCCTCCGCGAGCAGCGCTGCGAACACCGCGTTCCGCGCCGCGTTGGCCGCCGCGGCCCCCTTCCACATGGACAGCTCTCCAGCCCGCGTCTGACGCATGGCGGCGTGGGGAACACAACTCAGGCTGATGGCGTGCTCCACCGCTTCTGCGCTGAGCCCCAGGAGCCTCGCGGCGGCCGCCGCGGTGGCCACGCCGATGTAGTTCACGTGGTCCCAGCCCCAGCGGCGGAGGCTCGCGGCGTCGCAGAGAGCTACGCCGATTTCGTACGCCACCGCCACGGACAGGAGGAAGTCGCGGGCCGCAAGCTCCCTCCACTCCGCCACCGCCCACAGGGCCGGGATCACGTCGCTTGGATGCAGCGGCTCCTTGGACAGGTAGGTGTCGTTGAAGTCCAGATAGCGCACCAGGACCCCGTTGGCGAAGGCCGCCACGTCCGCGGGTGCGGTGAACGCCGTACCCCACAGGGTGGCCCCGCGGGGCACAGGCCAGTGGTACGCGAAGTGGCGGGCGGCCTTCGGTGCGGGCTCCGCGAACGCCGCGAGCGCGACCCCGAGGCTGTCCAGTACCCGCCGCTTCACCTCATGGATCGTCTGCGGCGGCAGGTCCTCCCACCGCGCGGCCGCAGCGTACTCCGCCAGCATCCGACTGTACCGATCGCTCACCGCTCCCTCCTCGTACCCCCTACTTTGCCGGCTCCTGCGCCGCTTCCTCTAAAGCGAAGGGCACCAGCACCACGTGCACGCTTCCAGGGCCGTGGACGCCTACCGCGAGACTCATCTCGATGTCCGCGGATCGGCTGGGGCCTGTGACCACGGTCAGGGCACTCGGCACGTCGTCCGCCTCTTCCAGCAGGTCGAAGAGGTCCACAAGCACACGACCCTCCCTCAGAACCGCCACATGCACGGGGGGCAGGAGTGAAGCGGAACGGGGCCGCTCGGGTCCCGCCCGCAAGACGAGGCTTCCGCTTTCCGCAAGCCCGTAGTCTGCCCCCGTAACCCCCACGTCAGCCTCCGGAAGGTCTTCCCACGGGACGAGCTGTGCGCCCGCCCGTTCCAGAACGGGCGCAAGCCAGCCGAGCGCGGGCTCCACATACACCCTCCGGTCCCGGCACAAGCCCGCGAGGATGGCAAAAAGCGCGTCCCGCTCCCCCGCTCGGTGTACCCGCACTCCCAGCTCCTCCGCGCGCTGGCGGAACGTCTGCAGGGCATGGGCGCGCAAGCCGTCCCGGTAGGCGGCCGCCTCGCCAGGGGGTGCTGTCCCCGGCAACTCCACCGCGTCAGCCCGGGCAGAGCGCAGGGCCCGCAGGATGGCTTCCCGTGTGCTCACCGCCGCAGCGTCCGGTGGAAGGACTTGCGGCTCAGACGGGGGAGCTCCCGGGCCCTGGCCCAGGCCCGCAACGGTCCCGGGAGCCACGGGGTCCGCCTCAGACCCGCCTCGAGGAGCCTGGCCAACGCGGACGTCCCCCGGTACGCCCCAGGATGCCGCAGCACCCAAGCGGCAAGACGCGCGAGCCGGCGCTCCCACCGGGCCTGCGGTGCCCTGGAAGCCCTCGCGCGCAACGCCACCAGCATCCG
>JBEQAH010000176.1:0-4458 GCA_041640435.1 bacterium
CCGCGTACATGGCCCGCAGCTCGCTCAACCCCTCCGGCTGGTCCCGGATGAATCCATCCAGCGCCGTCCCGATTCCGTACCAGCCGGGCAGATTGGTGCGGGTCTGCGTCCAGCTGAACACCCACGGGATGGCCCGCAGGTCCTCCACCCGTACGGTGCCGGCGCGTGCCGCCGGACGGGACGCGATATTGAGCCCAATGATCTCGTGGATGGGTGTGGCCTGTGCGAAGTAAGCCGGGAAGTCCGGGTCCTCGTACACCAGAGCACGGTACGCCCGCCGGCTGCGCTCACTCAGATCCTCCATCACCGCCTCCCACCGGCCGAGCCGCTCGGGATCCGGGCGGGCCGCCGGGCTCAGGCTGGCCCGCAGGAGGGCATGGGTGAGCTGCTCCAGGTGCCGGTGGGCGATCCGAGGGTTGCCGTATCGGCTCGCCAGCACCTCCCCCTGCTCCGTGAGCTTCAGGCCCCCCTCCAGCGCTCCCACGGGCTGCGCGAGGATGGCGCGTTCCGCAGGCCCACCCCCACGCCCGATGGCGCCCCCACGGCCGTGGAACAGGCGCAGGGTGCAACCGTGCCGGCGGGCCACCTCAGGCAGGAGCTTCTGCGCCCGGTGCAAAGACCAGTTGGCCGCCAGATAGCCGCCGTCTTTGTTGCTGTCCGAGTAGCCGAGCATCACCTCCTGGCAATCGCCCCAGACGGTCACCTGGGCCCGGTACACGGGGGTGCGGAGCAACGCGTCCAGCACGTCCCCGCATCGGCGCAGCTCCTCCACGCGCTCGAACAGGGGGACGACCTGCAGCCGGCTCGTGGCGGCTCCCGCGTCCCACCGGTACAGGCCCGCCACAGCCATAAGCCACAGGACCTCCAGGACGTCGCTTGGGGCTTCGGTGAGGCTCACGATGTAGGTGTAGCAGGCTTCCTCCCCGAAGCGTTCCTGCCAGCGAGGGATCGCCTGGAACAGGCGGACCACCTCCACCGCCTCCGGATCCTCTGGCTCAGCGCGCACCGCGGGTTGCTGGAGCAGCCGGCCCAGCAGCGCCGCGCGCTCGGGTTCCGGCAGGCGCAGGTAGTCGTCCACCACACCGGCGCGGTACAGAAGGTGAGCGACGACTCGCCCGTGAACACCGCTCTCTTGCCGCAGGTCCAGGCTCGCCAGGTGAAACCCGAAGGTCTCCGCGCGGACCACCAGATCCTGCAACCGCCCGCGGCTGATGCGACCGCCGCGGTTCTCCTCCAGGCTGCGCTTCAGCCTCCGCAGGTCCTCCCGGAAGGCCGCCGGGTCGGCGTACCCTCCAGGCTTGCGGTCCAAAGCCCGCCGCAGCCGCTCCGCCACTACGCGCAGCTTCCACCGGTACGGTTCTGAAGGCGGAGGGGAATCCGGGTCCTCGAAGAGGTCGGGAAACTCCGCGAGGTCTTGTTCCACAGACGCCTCAAGCTCCGCGGACACGCCCACCTGGCGCGTGGAGATGCTGAGTTCGCGGGCGAGAGCCGCGACTTCGTCCAGGTACAGGCGCAGGGCTCGCTCCCGGTGCAGCTCCAGCGTCCGCTCCGTGACCTCCACGGTGACCGCCGGGTTGCCGTCGCGGTCTCCGCCCATCCAGGACCCGAATCGGAGGTAGGGGCGAACCGCTCCCGCCGCTTCCGGCGCGTAGTGCTCCACCGCCTCCTGCAGGTCGCGGTACAGGATCGGAGCCACCCGCCAGGCGCTGCGTTCCAGGTAGTACAGCCCTCCCCGCACCTCGTCCAAGGGCGAAGGACGGCGCGCGCGGACCTCGTCGGTCTGCCACAGCGCCGTAATCCGGCTGAGCAGGGCGTCGGTGGCCCGCCGGCGCGCCTCAGGTGTGCCCCGGGGGTCGTCCAGAGCTGCCAGAAGATCTCCCACCGCCCGCAGATGGAGGAGCACGCTGGCCCGCCGAGCCTCGGTGGGGTGCGCGGTGAACACGGGCCGCAGCTCCAGGCGGCCCAGGAACTCCGCCAGGGCTGCGGCGGGGACGCCGTCCTGGCGCAGGCCCGCCAGGGCGGCGGCGATGGAGTCGGGGCGGGGTGCAGGTTGTCCGCGCACCTCGCGGTCCTGCAGAGTCCGCAGCCGGTGGTGCTCCTCGGCGAGGTTGATCAGGTGGAAGTACAGGGTGAAGGCCCGGACCACCTGCCGGGCGCGGGCCAGGTCAAGCGATTCCACGAGGGCGCGGAGGCTTCGGCGGGCTTCCGCGGATGGCTCAGTCCGGCAGGCGATGGCCTGGCGCCGGACCCGCTCCACGCATTCGAGGAGCTCCGGGCCGCCCTGCTCCTGAAGCACCTGGCCCAGCAGGCTCCCGAGCAGCCGTACATCCTCGCGCAAGCGCTCGATGGGGACTCGCACGCTCTCACGCATCCGCGGGTTTTGATCAGCAGCGTACCGTGCCCGCCTCCGGACGTCGAGGGGAAGCCGTCAGGGGGCCGCTCCCAAGCCGGCCAGGAACCGCTCCACCTGTCGTCGGGTCGGTAGCGCGGAGGTGGCACCAAGTCCGGTGGTGCTGAGCGCGCCCACGGCGTTGGCGAACCTGGCCGCCTCGGAGAGGGGTCGCCCGGCGAGCCACTCCAGCGCGAATGCGGCGTCGAACGCGTCCCCCGCGCCGGTAGGGTCTACGGACTCCACGGGCCAGCCAGACGCGGTGAAGCGCTCGCCGCCCAGCGACGCCACGCGGCAGCCACGCTCGCCGAGCTTCAGCACCGCCACCCGCGCGCCCCATTCCAAGAGGGTATCCAGGATGGCGTCCTCGCACTGCCGCCCGAACAAGAACCGGGCGTCCTCCGCACTGAGGAAGGCGAGGTCAGTGAGCGGCAGGGTTTCGCTCACCAGGCCCCGGAGCTCCGGGGCCGACGCCAGCTTCGGCCGAGCGTTCACGTCGTAGCTCACCGCGACCCCGAACTCCTTCGCCGCTTCCAGCGCCGCCCGCGCCGCCCTCCGGGCGGAGGGGGAGATGGCTTGCGTGATGCCGCTCGTGTGGAACAGCCGCGCAGACTGCAGCAGCGACCGCGGGACGTCCTCCGGCGCCAAGCGGCTTGCCGCAGACCCCGTGCGGTAGTACGTGAACTGGCCTGCTCCGTCCGGCGCGAGGAAGTAGATGCCCGTGGGCTCTCCGGCACCTACACGCACCCACGACACGTCCACCCCCTCCTCTGTCCACATGCGGAGAAGGGCCGTCCCGAAGGCGTCATCCCCCACCCGGGTGACGTAGGCCACCTGGGCGCCCAGCCGGGCCGCGGCGACCGCGAAGTTGGACGTGTCCCCACCGAACCCCCGGCGGAACTCCCGGGCTTCCTCCAGCGGCCCTGCCACCGCCGCCAGCTCCACGAGCCCTTCTCCCAGGGCCACGACGAGCGCCACGGGTCACCCCCTCATCCCGCCCGGCCAGCCCATGGCGCGGGAGATCTGCTCCGCGGCCTCTCGCACCGCGGGTCCCAGCTCCCGCCGCGCCCGGTCCAGGGAGATGCTCGAGGCCGAGCCCGAAACGCTCACCGCACCCGCCACGCGGCCCGCGTGGTCGAAGATGGGCGCACCCACGCAGCGGATCCCCTCCTCGTTTTCCACATTGTCCACGGAGAAACCCCGGGCGCGCACCGCGGCCAGCTCCTGCAGGAGTCGCTCGGGGTCCGTGATGGTGTTGGGCGTACGGCGAGGTAGGCCGTGCCGCCGCACGATTTCGTCCACCTGGGTGCGCGGCAGATGGGCGAGGATGGCCTTACCCAACGCGGTGCTGTGGGCGGGGACAATGCGGCCCACCATGGACGCCATGCGCAGGGGGCCCGGGGACTCCAGCTTCTCCACATACACCACCTGTCCGCTCTCCAGCACACCCAGGTGTACGGTCTCGCCGGTGCGATCCCTCAGCGCCTCCAGCACCGGACGCCCCACGGCTCGTAGCTCCAGCTGCTCCAGACGCCGGGCGGCAAGCCACAGGACCGCCGCGCCGATGGTGAAGGACCGGCCGTTCTGCGCCACCCACCCTTCAGCGCAGAGGGTTTCCAGAAGACGGTACACGGTGGGCCGGGGTAGACCAGCCGCGGCGGCCAGCTCCCCGGCGGAGAGGGGCCGACCCGCTTCCCCCAGAGCCCTTAGCAGCGCGGCAGCCCGTTCCAGGGACTGCACGCCCTCCCGACCGGAAAGCCTTTGGCTCAAGGGAGCGCCTCCGGAGGCTGTAGCCCCACCGCCCGGGCCACCTCCTGCAGAGCCTGGACCGCTTCCTCGGGCAACGGCACGCCGATCCTTCGGCCCTCCAAGTCCCGTCGGTGTTCCATCTCACCGGGTAGCCAAACCCGGTCGAATCCTTCCGCCGGCGGCAGGGCCCGCACCTGGCGCACGAGACGGTCCACGCGCTCGTGCAAGGCCGAAAGGCCGCAAAACGCGTCTGGCCAAAGAGCGATCATCAAGTGTCCCACGCCCTGCGGACGGTGGAGTTCCTCGTACAGGGGGGTGAT
>JBEQAH010000177.1:0-4455 GCA_041640435.1 bacterium
GGTGGAAGAGGCGAGGCGCTCTGACGCGGAGGTGGTGACCCTCGCAGACCCGGACTACCCGCAGCTGCTCCGGGCGATCCCGGATCCGCCGCTCGCCCTGTACGTCCGGGGCCACCTCCCCCAAAAAGTCTGTGTGGCCGTGGTGGGCACCCGCAACCCCTCCGCGGACGGCGAGTACGTGGCGCGGCGCATGGCCGGTGAGTTGAGCCGCGCGGGCGTGTGCGTGGTGAGCGGGCTTGCCCGCGGGGTGGACGCCGCGGCGCACAGGGGTGCCCTGGAGTCCGGAGGGCTCACGGTGGCGGTGCTGGGTTGCGGGGTGGACGTCCGGTATCCCGCGGGCCACGAGGCCTTAGCGGACCAAGTGGCCGCACAGGGCGCCCTGGTGAGCGAGTACCCGCCTGGCACCGCGCCTGCGAAGCACCACTTCCCCCTGCGCAACCGGATCATCAGCGGGCTCGCACGGGCTGTGGTGGTCGTGGAGGCCACGCTGCGAAGCGGTGCCCTGATCACCGCAGACCTGGCGCTGGAGCAGGGGCGGGAGGTGTTCGCGGTGCCCGGTAGCGTGCTGAACCCCCGGTCTGGCGGGCCGAACCGGTTGTTGCGCGAGGGAGCGGGTTGGGCTGAGTCCGCTTCAGACGTGCTCCGGGCGCTCGGGATCCCGCAGGCTCCGGCCCGAAAGACGGAGCTCGGGCCGGCGGAGCGTGAGCTGTTGGAAGCCCTGCGGGAGCCGCGCTACCTGGACGAGCTGGTGGCCGCGCGGCTTGGGAGCGCTGCTGCGGTGAACGCGTTGCTTTTGACCCTTGAAGTCCGCGGGCTCGTACATCGGCTCTCAGACGGCCGCTACGCCCGCTAACCCTGTGGATCTCGTGGCGGACCGTCCGCGTACGGCTTGAGGGCCGCGTACACCGCGAAGTTCAGCGGGGTCGGGATACCCCGTTCACCCCCCAGGCGCACCACCGTTCCGTTGAGGGCTTCAAGCTCCAGCCGCCGTCCCCCCACCAGGTCCACGTACAGTGAGCCCCGGGCCCACGGCTCGAAGGCCTCTGCGGTGGCCACCGCGCGCTCCACGCAGTCACCGGGAAGCCCCACACCCAGTGCGCGGGCGACCTCCCGCACCTCCTCCAGCACGCCGCAGAAGAACTGGCGGGTCTGGGGGCAGGCGAGCACCGTGCCGATGGGCAGGCGGGTGAGGGCGGTGACGCCGCTGAAGCCGCAGATGAACAGAAACTTCTGCCAGATCTCCGACCGCACGTCGGGACTCAGCTCGGCCTCGATCCCCGCCCGCCGGAAGACCTCCAGGAGGCGGCGCGCGCGCTGGGTGGCCTCACCGCCGAGCTCCCCGAACACGATCCGGCCCGCCCCGGCGAGCTGGTGCACCACCCCGGGGGCCTGCAGGGCGGAGCTCACGTACGCCACCGCGCCCAGCACGTGCTCCACCCCGACCACGCGGGCGATCCGTTCCGCGTTGTCCACGCCGTTCTGCAGGGACAGCACCGCGGTGTGCGGGCCCACGAGAGGCGGAAGCTGCGGCAGCACGGAGTCGGTGTCGTAGGTCTTCACGCACACAAGCACCAGGTCCACGGAGCCCACAGCCTCCGCGCGGTCTGTGGCCCGGATCCGCACGGTGAACTCGCCCGCCCGGAGGGATCGCACGGTGAGGCCCCGGCGACCCAGCGCCTCCAGGTGCGCTCCGCGCGCCAGGAAGGTCACGTCCTCCCCGGCCCGGGCCAGCAGGCCGCCGAAGAACCCTCCAACCCCTCCTGCTCCCACCACGGCAATCCGCATGGCCATCTCCCTGAGCAGGGTACTACGATGGAGCTGCGGGTCGGAAATCCTGCACCTGGGGGTGAGGGTGAGCCAGCCGTCTACCGTTTTGCTGTACGACGCGGACTGCGGCTTCTGCAGGTGGGCCGTGCAGAAGATCTTGCGCTGGGACCGCGCGGGCAAGCTCCGCGCCTGCGCCCTTCAGGATCCGCAGGCCGCGGCGTGGCTGGAAGCGCTGCCCGAACCGGAGCGCATGGCCTCCTGGCATCTGGTGGACTCCCGGGGTCGGGTGCACTCCGCAGGCCGGGCGGTGGCCCCGCTCTTGCGCCTGCTGCCCGGCGGTAGGGCTCCGGCGGCGGTTGCGGAAGCGTGCCCGCTTCTGGTGGACGCGCTGTACCGGTGGGTGGCCCGCCACAGGAGCCTGCTGAGCCGGCTGGTGCGCGCCCGGTCCTGTGAGGTGCACCGCTAACCTGCCCGCCCGTTGCACCCGGGCTGTAGCCTCAGCCCCTCATCCACCTCCACCACCCGGGTGCCCAGTTCCTCGCACAGCCGGCGCATCCGCGCGCACAGCGCGCGGCGCTCCTCGCCCCGGGCCAGCTCCACCCGGAAGTGGCGGATCACGGTGGGCACCAGGGTCAGGATTCCCGAGGAGGAGTCCAGGAGGAACGCGAAGGACCAGTCGTTGCGCTCCACTTCGTCCACCGCGTAGTCGTCCACGAAATCCCCACAGCTGTACAGAACCGCGCACCCGCCCACAAACTCCACACCCCGCACCACGTGGGGGCTGTGCCCCCACACCACGTGGGCGCCGGCCTCCGCCAGAAGCCGCGCCGCGGTCCGGTGCTCGGGCAGAGGCCGCCGGCCCCAGTTGGGGCCCCAGTGGGCGGACACCACCACTCGGTCCACCTGACCGGCGAGGGCACGGGTGAGGGCCAGCACCCTCTGGAACCGCGCGTCGTCAGGGTCCACGGGGGCGTAGAACACCCCCGGGCGGCCCGGGCCCGCCTCCCACTCCGGCTCGTTGTCCGTGAAGGCCACCAGCCCCACCCGCACGCCCGCCGACGTCCAGAGGGCCGGCCGCTGCGCCTCCTCCGCGTCCCTCCCTGCGCCCGCACGCCCGATCCCGGCTCGGTCCAGCACCGAGAGGCATTCCACGAGTGCTTCCTCGCCGAAGTCCAGCACGTGGTTGTTGGCCAGGCTCACCGCGCGCACGCTTCCCGCGGTGAGCACGGCCACGTTGCGGCGATCTGAGCGGAAGGTGAAGATCTTGCCGGGCCACGGGGACCCGCGGTCCGCCAGCACGCACTCCAGGTTGCACAGAACGCAGTCCGCATCCTGTAGCAGCCCCAGCGCTTCCCCCCACGGGTACTCCGGCGGCTTGTGCTCCAGCACCCGGTTCACAAGCCGGCCGAGCATCACGTCCCCCAGAAAGCACAGCCGCATCACCGGCGAGCAGGGAAGGCGCGCTCGAGCGCCGTAGGAACCCTGCGTTGCGCAGGATACCACTTGGGGGAGTCCCTTGGAGCTGTGGATGCGGGTTGTACCCACCCCCCGGGTCGGTCCGGGGGAAGATCTCGGCGCGTGGGCCTGCGAGGCGCTGCGGTCTGCGGGGCTTCCGCCCCGGGACGGGGATGTGTTGGTGGTGGCGCACAAGGTGGTTTCGGTGGCGGAAGGGCGCGTGGTACGCCTGGACGACGTGCGGCCCCGAGAGGAAGCCCTGCGCCTCGCGGCGGAGGTGGGGAAGGACCCGCGGATCGTGGAGCTGGTGCTGCAGGAGTCCGTGGAGGTCGTGCGCTCCAGGCCTGGCCTGATCATCACGCGGCACCGGCTGGGGTTCGTGTGCGCCAACGGAGGGGTGGACCGCTCCAACGCAGGTCCCGGCTGCGCGGTGCTGCTGCCCGCCGACCCGGACGCCTCCGCGCGCCGAATCCAGGAGGCCGTTCGCCAGCGGTTCGGGTGCGCGGTGGCCGTGGTGGTGGCGGACACCCACGGCCGTGCGCACCGCGAAGGTGCGGTGGGGGTGTGCGTGGGCCTTGCGGGGATGGAAGCGCTGCGCGACCACCGTGGCCGCACCGACCTGTACGGCTACGTGCTCACGAGCTCCGTGGAGGCGGTGGCAGACGAAGTGGCGGCGGCCGCCACCCTGCTCATGGGGCAGGCGGATGAGGGCCGGCCTCTCGTGCTGGTGCGGGGCCTCCGCGCCACGGGTGCAGGCAGGGCCGCGGACCTGGTCCGTCCCGCGCACCGCGATCTGTTCCGGTGAGGCAAGCGGAGGGGTCGGTTGACCCCTTGTGCTACCATGGGGCCGACCGAACGGGTCTTGGGCGTCGTGGGGCAGAAGGTGTCGCGGAGAAACCTGGTCATCGTGGAATCGCCCACCAAGGCGCGCACGCTGAAGAAGCTGCTGGACCGGCGCTTCCGCGTGCTGGCGTCCATGGGACACGTGCGCGACCTGCCCAAGTCCAAACTCGGGGTGGACGTGGACAACGGGTTCTCCCCCCACTACATCGTCATCAAGGGCAAGGGGCCCATCCTGAAGGAGCTGCGGGAAGCCGCCAAGGACGCCCACACCGTCTACCTGGCGCCTGACCCGGACCGGGAGGGCGAGGCCATCTCCTGGCACCTGGCGACGCTGCTGAACGGCGTGAACCCCAACATCCGGCGGATTGAGTTCCACGAGGTGACCCGCGA
>JBEQAH010000178.1:0-4444 GCA_041640435.1 bacterium
GCGGACTTGATGGAGGCGGCCCTTCAGGTCCGGGGAGGGTACGTGGACGGGCTGCGGGCTGTGGGGGTCGCGGTGCGGATCCGCCGCCAGGCGCAGCTAAAGCTACCCGCCTATCGTGGCCCGCTGGAGTTCCGGTGGGCCCGACCTGACCGCTAGGGCGGCCACAGAGGTTTTGGGGGTCCGATTGCGACCCGGCGTTTGACACCAGGGGCATCCGGTAGTATGCTCGCCCCTGGCGTGCCGGGAGGGCGGACGTGAGGACGTACCAGCAGAAGCCCGCAGAGGTGCAGCGAGAGTGGTTCGTGGTGGACGCCCAGGGGAAGATCCTGGGCAGGCTGGCGAGCCGGATCGCGGCCATCCTGCGCGGGAAGCACAAGCCCACCTTCACCCCCCACGTGGACGGCGGGGACTTCGTGGTGGTGGTGAACGCCGAGAAGGTGCGGCTCACCGGACGCAAGCTGCGGGAGAAGGTGTACTACTGGCACTCGGGCTATCCGGGAGGGATCAAGTCCGCCACCGCCGCGCAGATGTTGGAGCGTAAGCCCGAGTGGGTCATCCAGAAGGCGGTCCAGCGGATGCTGCCCAAGAACCCGCTGGGCCGGCGGATGCTGCGCAAGCTGAAGGTGTACCGCGGTCCGGAGCACCCGCACGCGGCCCAGCAACCCAAACCCCTAGACCTGTAGCGGAGGACCCATGAGCACCCTGACCCTTCCCCAAGCCACCGGGCGCCGGAAGGAGGCGAGCGCACGAGTGATCCTCCGCCCGGGCTCCGGCCAGGTGCTCGTGAACGGCCGACCCCTGGAGCAGTACTTCCCCGGCGCGTGGCGCCGCTACCGGGTCCTGGAACCCCTGAAGGTGGCCAACGCGGATGGCCGGTTTGACGTCCACGTGAACGTGAGGGGCGGGGGGATCTCAGGCCAGGCGGACGCCGTGCGCCACGGAATCGCCCGCGCGCTGCTGGCCGTGGACCCGTCCCTGCGGCCGGTGCTGCGGCAGCACGGACTGCTCACCCGGGATCCCCGGGCCAAGGAGCGCAAGAAGTACGGCCGCAAGCGCGCCCGTCGCGGGTTCCAGTACTCCAAGCGCTAACACCCGCAGCACGCCGCCGGCAGGACGAGCTGCACGTCACGGTAGTCACTCCTCGGGCCGCGCGCGGCGGCCATTCAGCCCAAAAGTCCCCTCAGGGCGTGCGAAGAGCTGGTGCGCGGACCCGGACTGGAGCGTTGAAATCTTCTAGCACGCTGGTCATCACGTGGCCGGGTGCCCACATGAGCAGTTTGTAGACCCGCGCGGTGCGTTCGCCCACCCACGCGGCGAAGGACGTGAGGCCGTCGGGAGCGTCCCACAGCACCACGCGGCAGGTGCCTTCCGGGCAGGGCTCCCGCCGGCCCAGGCCCGCGCGGAGGGGGTTCTGCATGTACAGAGCCGGGCCGCGAGCGCGGAACGGCTCCGGCAACTTGTCCCGCCGCCAGGCAGTGCCGGTCCACAGGTATCGGTCGCTCCCCACCAGTACGCCTCGCATCCCACCCAAAACCTCGAACGCCATCCGATCAGGCCGCTCGTAGGTGTAGCGGGTCACCACGAGGTTGCCCGCACCGTCTGTGATTTGCTCCGTCTCCCTCCACGTGCGCAGGCGGTCCACGGACTCCTGAGCCCGCCGGAGCAGCCGGAAGGCCTCGAGATCGGAACGCAGCTGGAAGTCACCCACCCGCAGGGGAAACCAGACCTCAGAGTCGGGTTCGCCCCGGCGCCGCAGCACCAGTTCCAGCTCCCAGAACCCGGGCAGGCCCATGTCGGCGGACCCGGCGGCGTAATTGCCCGCCCCCTGAGGCTCGAGCACGAGGGTGCTGGCGGCGATCTCCTCGTCCAGCTTTCGCACCCGGATCAACGCACGGTCCACGACCACGGGCTGCCCTCGGGCGTCCGTGAGCGCGAGGGAAAACCAGTTCCACCCGGGTGCGGCGGGCTGCACCGCCAGGGTCACCGAAACTGCCCCCGCTCGGGCCGCCAAGCTCAAGCCGCGCACCCGGGACGCAGCTTCCACGGTGCGGGCCGGCGGTGTAACGGCGAGCCGCGCGGCGGCCAGGAGGACCAAGGCCGCGGCCGCCAGCTCTAGCCGGATCGTAAAACTGAACCTCCGCAAGGTTCGGGCAGAGGCGAGGCGGGGCAGGAGCCGGTAGCGGTTCGCCGCTCCCAGGACCACCACGACGGCCACCAGGGCCACCTTGAGGACGAGCGAACGTCCGTAATCCGTTTGCACCAGGGCCGACCAGCCGGGCACGTGAAGGATGCTGGCGTACAGACCCGTCGCCACCACCACGGCCAGGGCAATCCCCGCCAGGTGTGAGAAGGTGCGGGCGGTGGCCTGCACCTCCTGAGGGTTGCTGAGCCGTGACAGGATCGCCAGAGCCGGCAGGCCGCCCACCCACACCGAAGCCGCCGCGAGGTGTAACCAGTTGGAGGCCACCGCGAGGGGGCCTGAACCCCAGGCGTGGGAGGCAACGGTGGGGCTCAGCAGGACCGTGGCTGCCGGCAGGAGCATCAGACTCAGACGGCTTCTCCTGCTGAGGCCTGCCGCCAGCGCCGCGGAACCCACCCGTAGCAGGAGGGACGTCCCGTCCGGCGATGAGGTGGCGAGTACGCGCGTTGCATCGAGCAGCGTCTGCCCCGGAGGACGCAGCCACGCGGCACGCACGACGAGGTCGACCACCGCCAGGACGGCGACGGCAAGCGCAGAGACGTTGAGCAAGGGACGCAGCCGGGTTGCGTGTTGTGCAACGCCCGCCGCAGGCACCACCAGCGCCGCGAACGTCAGAGTGCCCGCCAGGGTGAGGGCGGAGAGGTACCCCA
The DNA here is from genome assembly GCA_041640435.1 of bacterium. Lineage (GTDB taxonomy): Bacteria > Sysuimicrobiota > Sysuimicrobiia > Sysuimicrobiales > Sysuimicrobiaceae > Tepidifontimicrobium. Next base: position 2,851 of record JBEQAH010000178.1, read on the forward strand.
GCCAGCGCACGGCCACCTCCCACCAGGGAGGCCCTTCCACCACGGGGCCACCAAGAGTCGGCGCGACGCCGACCCCGAAGCTGATCAGGCCGCTCGTGGCATGCCCGTCCACGCGGCTTGTGACTTTCCAACGCACCGTGTACGCGCCGCGGGGGAGCTGCCCCAAGCGCACCCGCAGGGTTCTGCCGTCCGGAGTCAACCCGTAGCTTCGCGAGACCACCCGGCCCTGGCTGTCCAGGACCTCCGCAGAGCTGGCCTGCGGGTGAACCGGCTCGCTGAAGGAGAGCACGACCTCCGTGGGAGGGGACTCGAGGTTCGCTCCATGGGCGGGGGAGGAACTCTGCAGCACCCCGTGGGCGAGGGCGGGGGCCGGGAAGGCCAGCCAGACCACGCAGGCGAGCAGGGCCGTCCAGATCCTCACGGCCTCACCGTGAAGGTGTATCGCCCGCGGGCCACGTACCCGTCGTCCGCGGACGTGGCCTGCCACCGCACCGTGTAGCGTCCGGGCCCCACCGGGCGCAAGCGCGCGACGAGCGTGCGGCGCTCCAGGTCGTTCAGGTCCAGCCCTCCGCGGCCGTCGTCCACCCGGGCCCCCCGGCCGTCCACCACCGCGATGGCGCTTCCCCGCTGAGACAGCTCCTCGTTGAACACCGCGCGCACCAGCCGGGGCGGAGTGCGGAGCACGGCCCCCGGGGCGGGGTCTGCGCGCACCAGCCGCGCGTGGGCCAGGGCCGCAGAGGTCCACGCGAGCGCAGCCAGGAGGGCGGAGGACGCCAGTGCGCGCCCCGCAACGGGCCACGGTCCCGGGGGATCGTCACGCTGGCGGATCAACGAGCTCCGAGCGCCAGCAGGCGCAGGTAGTTGATCACGTGCCATCGTTCCTCCTCCGTCAGTTGGTTCGCAAAACCGGGCATCGCGGTTCCCGGCACGCCGGAGCTGATCCACGCGAACAGGGCGCCATCCGGGTGCATGGGCACGTGCACCCGAAGATCCGCCGGACGCATGGAGGACGACGCCGCCGGGCCATCACCGGCGCCGTACGGGCCGTGGCAAATCTGGCAGTGCATCCGGTACAGGAGCTCACCCTTCGCCAGAGACTCCGGTGAGGGTGCGATGGGGTTGCGGGCGGGGACCGCCCTTGAGGCATCTGCAACCGCCCGCGCCACCGCGGCGCCGCTCAGCAGGGCCGCCAGAAGGCCGGCCAGGAGGAAGGCACGGCCCTCCTGGGTACGCACGCCGGCGCGGAGGCCATGGGCCACGAGCAGCAGCCCCGCCATCAGCACAACCCAGGCCAGAACCGACCCAGAGCGACCGGGGAGCGATCCGTGGAGGAAGGGCAGGGATTCGAAGGCAATCACGGCCGCTCCGTGAGGTGGCGCAGGTAGTTCACCACGTGCCAGCGTTCCTCCTCGGTGAGGATGTCGCGGAACGCGGGCATGGCTGTGCCCGGTAGACCTTCCGTGATGCGCAGGAACACCATGCCGTCGGCGAGGCGAGCGGTGCGCCGCAGGTCCGCCGGACGCGGCCTCAAGGCTGCGGCGGCAGGTCCATCCCCCCTCCCCTCGGATCCGTGGCACACGGCGCAGTGTGCCCG
>JBEQAH010000179.1:0-4412 GCA_041640435.1 bacterium
ACAGGCTGGAGGCAGGGCTCGAGGAGCCCGACACGATCCAGGCGGCGGTGCACGAGCTGAAGTCGGCCCTGGGGCTATCGGCGCAGGACGCCTTCGGTGCGGTGTACGTGGCCTTCCTCGGGACGCGGAGCGGTCCACAGGCGGGAGCGTTGCTGGCTGCGCTACCGCGCGACTTCGTCGTCCGGCGCCTGCGGGAGGCTGCGGGGCTGGAGGCGGTGCCCCGTGCGCCCTGACGCGCAGCCGCGACGGTGCGTGGTGCTGTGCACCTTGCGCGTGGAGCCACGCCACGTGGAGCGGATCCGATCGTGCCACGTCGGGGTGGAGGTGCGTGCCGTACGGCGGGAGGAGGCGGAAGTGCACCTTCCGGACGCGGAGGTGCTGCTGACCTGGAGAGTACCGGACGCCTGGGTGGCGCGGGCGGAGCGGTTGCGTTGGGTGCACCTGTCCTCCGCAGGGGTGGACCACCTGTGGGGTGGCGCGCTGTGGGGATCGTCGGTGTTGCTCACCAACAGCCGCGGCATCCACGCAGGGCCCATGGCGGAGCACGTGGTCGGCTGGCTCCTCATGTTCGCCCGGAACCTGCACACCCACCTGCACCACCAGCGGGAGCGGCGGTGGGAGAGGGACGCGGGAGGCGTGTTCGCCGGCTGCACCGTGGGTGTGGTGGGCCTGGGAGCCGTGGGTGAGGAAGTGGCGCGCCTGTGCAAAGCCCTGGGTGCCCGGGTGGTCGGGCTGCGACGACGCCCCCGGCCCTCCCCCTACGCCGACCGCGTGGTGGGTCCGGAGGGCCTGCGGGAGCTCCTGGAGGCGTCGGACTACGTCGTCCTCACCGTTCCCCTGGTCCCGTCCACCCGGCGGTGGATCGGGGCGCGGGAACTCGGGTGGCTGAAGCCGAACGCGGTGCTGGTGAACGTGGCGCGGGGCGGCGTGGTGGACGAGGAGGCACTTGCGGCGGCTCTCCGGGAGGGCCGGCTGCGCGGGGCGGCCCTCGACACCTTCGAGGTGGAGCCCCTGCCCCCGGAGAACCCCCTGTGGGGCCTGCCGAATGTGCTGATCAGCCCCCACGCGGCTGGGGTCTTTCCGGGGTACGTGGACGCGGTGGTGGACCTGTTCTGCGACAACCTGCGCCGCTACCTGGCGGGAGAGCCGCTGCGGAACGTCGTAGATAGGGAATCAGGATACTGAGCCAGGAGGGTTTGGCCGTGAGGACCTACCCGGTGGACCGGATCCGGAACGTGGCGGTGGTGGGGCACGGAGGCGTGGGCAAGACCACGCTGGTGGAAGCTTTGCTGTTCGTCGCGGGCGCGGTGGAACGCATGGGCCGCGTGGACGACGGCACCGCGACCACGGACTTTGACCCCGAAGAGGTCCGCCGGAAGATGACCATCAACACCGCCACCGCGCCGCTGGAGTGGCAGGACCACAAGGTGAACCTGCTGGATACCCCGGGCTACCCGGACTTTGTGGGCGAGGCGTACGCCGCGCTGCGGGTGGCCGACGCCGCGGTCTTCGTGGTGGACGCCTTGAGCGGCGTGCAGGTGCAGACAGAGAAGCTCTGGAAGGTGGCGGAGTCGCACAGGCTGCCGCGCTTTGTGTTCATCAACCGCCTGGACCGCGAGAACGCGGACTTCGCTCGCGCCACAGAAGCGCTGGCCGGCCGGTTCGGCGCGCACGTGGTGCCCCTCGCGATCCCCCTCGGCCGGGAGGCGCAGGTGGAGGGGGTTGTGGACTTGGTGTCCCTGCGGGTGTACCCGGCCGGCGGCGCGGGTCCGCGGGAGCCAGACCTGCCCGAAGACCTGCGGGAAGAGGCGGCCCGGTGGAGGGACAAGCTCGTGGAGGAGGCGGCCGAGGGCGACGACGCCCTGGTGGAGAAGTACCTGGAGACCGGCGAGCTCGCGTCCGAAGAGGTCCTGCGGGGGCTGCGGGCCGGGGTGCGCAGCGGGCGGGTGGTGCCTGTCCTGTGCGGCGTGGCCCCTTCCGCCGTGGGCGCACGGTTGTTGCTGGACGCGTTGGTCCAGCTGGCTCCGAGCCCGGCGGATCGGGAGCCGGAGCGCACCGTGGATGACCAGGTCCTCCCTTGCGACCCTGCCGGGCCGCTCGCGGCGCTCGTGTTCAAGACCATGGCGGATCCCTACGTGGGACGCCTGTCGTACTTCCGGGTGTACTCCGGAACGCTGCGGTCCGACTCCCAGGTCTACAACGTCAACAAGGAGCGCGCCGAGCGGGTGGGCCAGCTGTACGTGCTCCGGGGCAAACAGCAGATCCCGGTGGCGGAGATCCCCGCGGGAGACTTGGGCGCGGTGGCCAAGCTGAGCGAGACGCAAACGAACGACACCCTGTGCGGGAAGGACCGCCCCCTGCGCCTGCGGCCGGTTGAGTTTCCCCGGCCCGCCATCGCCATGACGGTGGAGCCCAAGAGCAAGCAGGACGAGGACAAGCTGGGCCAGGCCCTGGCGCGCCTGGCGGAGGAGGATCCCACCCTGCACGTGGAGCACGACCCGGAGTCCAAGAAGACGATTCTGTCCGGCCTGGGGGAGTCGCACCTGGAGATCGTGGCGGACCGGTTGCGCAGGAAGTTCCACGTGGACGTGCAGCTGGGGCAGCCGCACGTGCCCTACCGGGAAACGATCCGCCGCAAGGCCACCGCGGAGGGGCGCTACGTGAAGCAAACAGGGGGCCGGGGGCAGTACGGCGTGTGCACCATCGAGATCGAGCCGCTGCCCCGGGGGGGAGGCTACGAGTTCGTGGACAAGATCTTCGGCGGGGCCATCCCGCAGCAGTTCCGGCCCTCGGTGGACAAGGGCGTGCGCAAGGCCATGGAAGAGGGGGTGCTTGCAGGTTATCCGGTGGTGGACGTGCGGGTGACCCTGGTGGACGGCAAGACGCACCCCGTGGACTCCTCCGACATCGCGTTCCAGATCGCGGGTTCGTTGGCATTCAAGAAGGCCGCGGAGCAAGCGGGGGTTGTGCTGCTGGAGCCCATCATGACCGTGGCGGTCACCGCGCCCGACGACCTGGTGGGTGACGTGATCGGTGATTTGAACGGCAAGCGCGGCCGGATCCAGGGGATGGAGCCGAACGGCGACGGGACCACCACGGTGCGGGCGCTGGTGCCCATGGCGGAGATGCTCCGCTACGCCAGCGACCTGCGGTCCATCACCGGCGGCCGCGGGTCGTTTGAGATGGCCTTCTCTCACTACGAGGAGGCGCCGGCTCCCGTGGCTCAGAAGGTGGTGGAGGAGGCGGCGCGTCAGCGGGAGGCGGCCCAGGCTCGCTGAGGGGTACGCTTCCGGCCGCCGGGCGCAGGGAGCCGAGCAGGAAAGTGCAGACCTCCCGCAGGTCGCGGGGGACGCGCCGGAGGGCTTCCTCTACAAGTGCGTCGCACAGGCGCTCCCCGCATACCCTGGAGGCCTGGTTTAACAGGTGATGGAGCTGGTCGCGGTACTCCTTCAACCGGCGGACCACCGTGGCGCGTGAGGCCATCACCCCGAAGTGTTCCGAAGACGGCTCGAACAGGGGGATCACCGCCAGCTGGTCCACGAGCTGCTCTGCGAGCGCTGCCCCGGCGGCCTTCTCGAACCCCTCGATGAAGTACCACGCGAACGCGTAAAAGCTCTTGGCCAGGGTGCTGGCGGCCTCCACAGGATGTAGGGAGAGCGTGGGGTCGGCCCGGGGAGGGGACACGGCGTTGATCTCCGCCGCGATCTCCGTCCGGCGGGACGGGTCACCGAGTACAGCACCCAGGGCCCGCACCACCACGGGGTCGAACTGCGAGCCCGCATGGCGTTCCAGCTCTGACAGCGCATCTTCCCAGGAGATCCCCCTGCGGTAGGGGCGGTCGGTGGTCATGGCTTCGAAGGCGTCCGCCACCGCCACGACGCGGGACAGCACGGGAATCCGCTCCCCCGCCAGCCCCGCGGGGTAGCCCGCACCGTCCCAGCGCTCGTGCACGTGCCGGACCGCCTCGACGACCTCGCCCGGGAGCCCGGCGGCGGCCAGGATGCGCGCACCGATGAGGGAGTGCTGTTCGACCTCCCGCCGCTCCTCACTCGACAGCTGAGCCGGCTTCAGCAACACCGCGTCACGCACCCCGATCTTCCCGATGTCGTGCAGCAGGGCCGCGGTCTCCAAAAGCGCCAGGGCGTCTGCGTCAAGCCCCAACGCCTGCCCCACCGCACGGCAGATGACCTGGATGCGGCGGGAGTGGCCGCCGGTGGGGTGATCCCGGGCGTCTACCGCCTCCACGAGGCTGACGATCATCCGGTCTCGGGCGACCTGCAAAGCCCGGGCCGCCTCCGCGCGGTCCAGGGCCACGCTGACCTGGCGAGCGAACGCCACGAGGGCCGCGAGGAACTCCGATGGGAAGTCGGTGGGCTCGGGAAAGTTCACGTAGAGGACCGCCTGCACCGTTT
>JBEQAH010000180.1:0-4412 GCA_041640435.1 bacterium
CCTCCCCTGGCGACGCACCAGGGATCCTTACCGCGTCTGGGTTTCCGAGGTGATGTTGCAGCAAACCCGCGCCGAGGTGGTCATCCCGTACTACCGGAAGTTCATGCGCGTGTTCCCCACGCTTCGGGCGCTCGCCAGGGCCCGAGAACAATCGGTGCTGAGCCTGTGGGCGGGCCTGGGCTACTACGCCCGGGCGCGCAACCTCCACCGGGCGGCCCGCATCCTGGCCCGAGGGGGGTTCCCCACCACCGCGGAGGGATGGAGGCGCCTTCCAGGCGTCGGCCCCTATACCGCGGCGGCGGTGGCCAGCATCGCCTTCGGCCAGGACGTCCTGGCCCTGGACGGGAACGTCCTCAGAGTGGGAGCGCGCCTCGTCGGGATCCGCGATCCCATCGATGGGGCGATCGGTCGACGCCGGGTGCGGGAGGCGCTGGAACAGCTCCTCCCATCGGGTCAGGCCGGGGCGTTCAACCAGGCCCTGATGGACCTGGGCTCCACGATCTGCCTTCCTAAAAGGCCCCGGTGTGGGGTGTGCCCGGTGCGGGCGTGGTGCGCGGCCGCTCGGGGTGGCCAGGAGGACCGGCTTCCCCGCCGGCGCAGCCGGCCCCCAAAAGCGCTCCGTCACTTCGTGCTGGCGCTCGTCCGGGACCCCTCAGGGCGCGTGTTGCTCGTGCGCCGCCCGCGCAACGGCGTCTGGGGTGGGCTTTGGGCCTTACCCGAGGTAGAGGCGAGGGGCTGGCGGGCGGCAAAGCCAGGCCTGGAGTGCCTCCTGGGAGTGCCGCTCCGCAGGCGGCGGAGTGTTGGTGAACTCCGCCACACGTTCACGCACTTCGTGGCGGTGTACACCGTGGTCGAGGTCGAGGTGGAGGCTAGACCCCGCACGGGCCGCTTCGTCCGTGCCGATTCACCGGGCGTCCCCGTCCCGGCTCCGATCCGGAACGTCCTCAGATGGCTTTCACGGCCCGACCCACGGAAGCCCGGGAGCCCGAGGAAGGCCCCGCCCCACAAAAGCGTGCGGGCCTGCAGAAGCCACGCCGATGTTTCCTCTCAGCACTTAGCGTACCCGCACGACCGACAGGTGCGACACCCGTTCTCGTGAATCAGGGTGTCGCCGCAGTCGGGGCAGATCCCGGCGAACTCCAGCGCCATTCCGTTGGCCGGATTGAGGACCGGCTGCGCCGGAGGAAAGCGCAGCCGTTCCTGGCGTGCGCGCGGCGTCGGCTCGGGCAACGCCGCCGCGCGCGGGAACTCCTTGTCGGGCCTGAAGCCGTCCCCGTACAGCGCCCGGCCCAAAGCCAGGGCCACCGCCTGCGCGATGGTGCTCACCCGCACCACGGTGCCGTCCGCGGCACGGTCCAGAGCCACCTCCCGGGATTGCACCCGCCACAGCTGCTCGATCACCTCCCTGGGGTCCACCCGACTGCGCAGGCACAACGACACCAGCCGCCCCGTGGCCTCCGCCTCCACGTCCAGGGATTCCACGAACACCTCGCACGGCCCGCACTCGTCCTCGTTGACCGTCACGTACACCCGCCCGCGGGGGGTCTCGATCCGCTCCGTCCGTCCCTGCGTCACCTTCGGCCTGGGGCGCGTGACCACCCGGTCCCGCGCCGGCTCGGTAGATCCCCGGCTCAACTCCGGCTGCGTCTGTTGCTGCGCCTTCGCCTCGGTGATCAAGACCCCCTCGCGGGACCCCTCCCGGTAGACGGTGATCCCCTTGCACCCGAGCTTCCACGCCAGGAAGTAGATCCGCTCCACGTCCTCCGCGGTGGCGCTTTCTGGCAGGTTTACCGTGGAGCTGATGGCGTGGTCGATGTGCTTCTGGATCGCTGCCTGCATCCGCACCCGCATCTCCGGCGCGATCCGGTGGGCTGTGGTGAACCAGTCCGGCAGGTGCTCGTCGTCGCACCCGAACTCGTCCATGTACTGCTTGACGAGCGGGTGGTAGACCTTGAACTCCCGCTGGGTGAGGGATTCGCTGCGCCGGACGTAGAAGAGGTCGAAGATGGGCTCGATGCCGCTGGTGGTCCCTGCCAGGGCCGCGCCGCTGCCCACAGGCGGGACCGTGAGGAGGGCCACGTTCCGCAGGCCCACCGTGCGGATCTTGTTCAGTACGTCCTGCGAGAGCGCCTGCACGAAGGGGCTGCGCAGGTGTGCTTCCAGATCGAAGGCGGGGAAGGGGCCTTTTTCGGCGGCGATGCGGGTGCTCTCGTCGTACACGACGTTCTTGATGCGCTCGAACATCCGGTCCACGAACGCGATGGCCTCTTCGGAGTCGTAGCGCAGCCGCAGCTTGGCCAGCGCATCCCCCATGCCGGTGAAGCCCACCCCGATGCGCCGGCTGCGCAGGCTCGCCTCCTTCTGCTCAGGGAGAGGGTGCTTGTCCGCGTTGTAGTCCAGGACGTTATCCAGAAAGCGCACCGCGTAGCGCAGCGCCCGCTCCAAGCCTTCCCAGTCCACGTGCGCCCGCTCCGTGAACGCCTCCCGCACGAAGGCGGACAGGTTCACGTTCCCAAGGCAGCAGCAACCGTACGGTTCAAGGGGGATTTCAGAGTTGCTCACCACGATCCCGTTCGCGATGAACGACTTGGTGTCCAGCACGGTGAGGTCGTACACGGGCTCCCACACGTCCTCCTGCACGATCGCCTTTACCTTCGTGCAGTCTGTGACCTTCCGCAGCGGCAGCTTCCGGTGCGCCAGCAGCGCCTCCAACATTTGCCGCCTTCGCGGCAGTGCGCTGCCCACCCACCGGGCGAACCGTTCGATGGACGGATAGCTCGTGATGCACAGCTTATACGAGTCGTGCACGCTTGCGCATTCTCTCCTCTCCCCTGTCTTGCTCACGTACACGAAGCCGGGGCGTCGCGAGGCGTTCTTCACTTTCGCGCGGTACGTGGTCACGCTGGAGAAAATGCCGAACTGGAGGAGCAGGAGCTGCACCTCCTCGACGAGGCGCCGGGAGGTGGAGGACAGCGACACCATGGGCCTTTCTCCCGGTCGCGACACGGTCCCGTCCGCATCAAACAGGCCCCTCAGAAAGGCGGCGGTGGCGTCCCTGGGAGCCACGAGGATGGAGTGCGGTACCGACTTCTCGTGGGCGCGGGCGGGGCGCAGTCCTAGGGCCTGCAACATGCGGACGAACGCCGCGGAGTGTATGGACACCCACGCTCGCTGCGTGCCCTCCCGCGTGCACAGCGGGAGGTGGACCGGCTGCCCCTCGCGCTCCGCTCCAACCCCCACAGGCACCCGGCGGTACCGCAGGCAGCGGGCCACCACTCGGTCCACCACGGTCTTCACATCTGGCGCATCCTCCAGGTTCATGTGGAGGTCCAGGCGCCGGGGGCCCCTCTGGTTGCGGGAGGATCTGGTGTACGAGCCGTCTCCTACCGCGTACCCCAAGAGGTAGGCCAAGTCCTCGTCCCAGGTTTCCGGGATGTCGATCGACCGGTAGTGTGCGTCCTTCCGGCGAGGCTGGATCCACTGTTCGTCCAAATGTAAGTACGGCGACCGGTCTGCGAACACGCGCTCCACGATGCTCGGGTCGTTCGGATCCATCACCGCGAGGACGTCTCCCGGTTTCAGCTCGTCGATCCGCTTCCAGCCCTTGGAGCCATGGAGCGGGTCGAACGTGTCGTCGTTCAGGACCTTCACCTTGTGATCGCCGGTGCCCCGGATCACGAAGCCGCTCGTGGTCTCCACTCGCCAGATGCGCCGGACACCGGTGAAGGCGAGCGCGTCGGCCCGCACCGCGGCCACGCCTCTCGCGTCACCTGCGCGGCGGTCGATGAGCACCGTGGGCGTGGTCCGGTCTGCCACCGCGCCGCGCACGAGGGCGTCCAGCCGGTGGATGCCACTGGGGGTCAGGACGTACGTGGAGCCCACCAGGGAACACGGGTTCGTGGTGACCACGTTCATCCCGTTGTACTCGCTGGTGGAGTTGCGGCGGATGGTGTCCCAGAAGATGACCCCGGGTTCGGCGTAGTCCCTCGCCCCTTGGATCAACTCCTGCCACAGCTCCCGCGCCCGGATGGCCCGCTCCACGTGGGCTTTCTCGTTGGAAAAGCGCAGGACGTACTCCCCGTCCGTCTCCACGGCTCGCATGAACTCGTCGTCCACGCGCACGCTGATGTTGGCGTACCGCACCCGGTCCAGGTTGCGCTTCACCCGGGTGAACTCCAGCACGTCCGGGTGGTGGCTTGCGATGGTGATCATGAGCGCCCCGCGCCGGCCCGCCTGTCCGATGGTCCCCGTGGTGGTGGACAGAAGCTCCATGAAGGACACCGCACCCGAGCTGGTGATGGCGGCGTTGTTCACGGGGCTGCCGCGGGGCCGCAGCACCGAGATGTCCGTCCCCACCCCACCGCCGAAGGAATAGGTCCGACCCGCCTGCTTGCACCACTCGAAGATGTCCT
>JBEQAH010000181.1:0-4393 GCA_041640435.1 bacterium
AGAGCGGCGTCGAGCACAGCCTGCGGGGGCCCCACGAAAGTGAACACCGACCGGTGGTGGGCCCCGTCCGCGGACACGTCCAGTAACCGCACACCGGGTGTGGACCGCACCGCGTCCGCCAGCTCCTCCACCACTTCAGGACGCCGGCCCTCGCTCACGTTGGGCACGCACTCCACCAGGGGACTCACACCCGCTGCCTCCTCTCGCGACCGTGTATGATACGGACGAGACCTCCATGCTGGAAGAACGACGCCGCGCCGAGCGCCTGAGCAGGCTGCTCTCGCTGATCCTGAGGCACCGACCGGAAGCCTTCGGGCTGTCCCTGGACCCCCACGGCTGGGTGCCGGTGGACGATTTGCTCGCCGCGGTCCGCAGGCAGCGGGACTGGCACGACGTATCCGAGCACGACCTGGAGGCGGTGGTGCGCCTGCCTGGCCGGCAGAGGTTCGAGCTGCGCGGTGGCCGCATCCGGGCGCGGTACGGCCACAGCGTCCCCGTGCTGCCGGCAGGAACGCCGTGCCGTCCACCGGAGTGGCTGTACCACGCCACCTCCCCGGACCGGGTGGCGGCGATTCTCGCCGAGGGTCTGCGCCCGGGCGCCCGTCGGTTCGTTCACCTGTCCCTGACCCAGTTCCAGGCCCGGGAGGTCGGCCAGCGGCACAGCCCGGAACCCGTGGTCCTGACGGTCCTGAGCCGCCGCGCCTCCGAGGCCGGCGTGGCCTTCTACCGGGCCGCGCCCGACGTATACCTGGCCGAGTTCGTCCCTCCCGCCTTCGTGCTGGCACCGGGGGCCCTGCCGCGGGCAGCTACTCCCGAACCGGCGAGAAGTGCACCACGGTGACCCAGTCCTCGAGCGTCACGGGACGGCCGTAGATGGAGGAGAGGAACTCCAGCAGGTCCTCGTGGCGCCGCAGCTCCGGGTGGTCGCGCTCGATCTCCCGAGGAGTCAAGTCTTTCACCTGCTTGAACTCGGTGCGGTCGATGACCGCGCAGAAGATCTTCTGGCGTTCCCCGAAGCGCCGCCCCACGGTGATCCACACGATCTGCCCTTCCCGGTACTTGTCCCGCTTGTCACCGAGCCGAATGGTGGCCGTCTTCCGGCCCTGTCGGAGCTGTTCTGCGAACACGCTGGAGTAGAAGTTCAGGGCGTACACGCATCCCTCCTCACGGGGCGATCATCCGCACCGTCGCCACCCGGTCGCCCCGGCGCTTCGACCCCACCGCGACCTCTTTGCCCCCCAGGGTGTAGCGGATCTGCACCCGCTCCAACGCCGCCAGGGTGGGCTGCACGATCTGCGGCGGCGGCTGGAACAGCCGGTCCGCGGCCACGTCCGTGGCGTCCCGGAAGAACTGGGGCCACTGCGAACGATCCTGCGGCAGCGCCCGGACCCCGTCCATGGCGATCACCAGATGCGCGGAACCGCCCTCGAGCCGCACCGAGCGCACCGTGTGCTCCCCCACGAAGGTCTCCGTCAAGTTGCGGACGACCGCTTCCGCGCTGGGAGGACGGCGGCTCTGCTCGTACCGGTACTGCCAGAGGCCCAGCAGCACCGCCAGCACCGCCACCGCGGCCGTGTACGTCAGCACCGGCCGCAGGATGTCGTCCTTCGCTTTGCGCTTCGCCAAGGCCTCCTCACCGCCCGCGTTCGCCCGGAAGTATACTATAGGTGGGCGGGAGGTGACGGCGGTGGAGCGCGCGGCGCTGGTTGTGGTGGATCTTCAGAACGACTTCTGCCCCGGGGGTGCGCTGGCCGTGCCCGAGGGTGACCAAATCGTACCCGTGGTGAACGCGCTCGCGGAGGCCTTCGCCCGCCTGGGCCGGCCGGTGGTGGCCACCCAGGACTGGCATCCGACCGATCACATTTCGTTCCGGGAGCGGGGCGGGCCCTGGCCGGTGCATTGCGTTCAGGGGACTCCTGGTGCGGAGCTGCACCCGGACCTTCGACGGGAGCCCATCACGCACATCGTGCGCAAGGCGTACCGCCGTGACCAGGAGGCGTACTCGGGGTTTGAGGGCACGGGGCTGGCGGAGCTGCTGCGGGGGCTCGGGGTAGAGGAGGTCTACGTGTGCGGCCTCGCCACCGACTACTGCGTGAACGCCACCGCCCTGGACGCTTCCCGCGCCGGGTTCCGCACCGCGGTGGTGGAGGACGCGGCCCGTCCCGTGTTCCCTGAACAGGTGGCGGAACGGCGCCGGGCGTGGGAGGAGGCCGGAGTGCGCGTGGTACAGGCCGCCGACCTGGTGGCCGCCGCGCGCCCGTAAGCCGCTAGCTCGCCTCCGGCTTCGGCCTTAGGGAGGGCACCACAGAGGGCGCGGGGCGGCTCTCCGCGTCCGCAGTCCGGGCCGCTGTCGGAGGCTCCGCTTCCAGGGGCTGGCCCGCCAGCAGGCGGTCTAGCTCCTCCGCGTCGAGAGACTCCTTTTCCAGCAGGGCCCGGGCGATCAACTCCAGCTTGTCCCGGTTCGCTTCCAGGATCTGGCGCGCCCGGGCGTAGCACTCGTCGATGATCCGCCGGACCTCCTTGTCGATCTCGTAGGCGATCTCCTCGCTGTAGTTCCGGCTCTCCACCAGGTCGCGCCCCAGGAACACCGGGCCGTGCCGCTTGCCCAGCGACATGGGCCCCAGCTTCTCGGACATCCCGAAGTCCGTGACCATCTTGCGGGCCATGTCCGTGGCCTGCTCAAAGTCGTTCTCGGCGCCCGTGGTCACCTCGCCGAATACGACCTCCTCCGCCACGCGGCCGCCCATGGCCACCGTAATCTCGTCCAGGAGCTCGGCCCGGGTGCGGGTGTACCGATCCTCGGGGGGCATGCCCATGACGTAGCCCAGGGCCATGCCCCGGGACACGATGGTCACCTTGTGGGGCGGATCCGCGTGCGGCAGCAGCTTGCGCAGCAGGGCGTGGCCCGCCTCGTGGAACGCCACCAGCTCCCGCTCCCGCTGGGAGAGGACCCGGCTGCGGCGCTGCGGGCCCGCGATGACCCGCTCCACGGCCTCATCGAACTCCGCCATGGTGATCCGGCGCTTGTTGCGCCGCGCGGCGAGCAGCGCCGCCTCGTTCACCAGGTTGGCCAGGTCCGCACCCGAAAACCCCGGCGTGCGCTTGGCCAGGATCTCCACGTTTACGTCCTCCGCCAGGGGCTTGCCCCGCAGGTGCACCTCCAGGATGGCCTTGCGGCCCTTGGTGTCAGGGTTGTCGACCACGATCCGACGGTCAAACCGGCCCGGCCGCAGCAGGGCCGGGTCCAGGATGTCCGGCCGGTTGGTGGCGGCGATGACGATGATGCCCGCGTTGGGGTCGAAGCCGTCCATCTCCACCAAGAGCTGGTTCAGCGTCTGCTCCCGCTCGTCGTGGCCCCCGCCCAGCCCTGCCCCCCGCTGCCGACCCACCGCGTCGATCTCGTCGATGAACACCAGGCACGGCGCGTTCTTCTTCGCCTGGTCGAAGAGGTCCCGCACCCGCGACGCCCCAACCCCGACGAACATCTCCACGAACTCCGACCCGGAGATGGAGAAGAAGGGGACCCCCGCCTCCCCTGCCACCGCCTTCGCAAGGAGCGTCTTGCCCGACCCCGGCGGGCCCACGAGCAGCACCCCCCGCGGGATCTTGGCCCCCAGGGCCTGGAACTTCTTGGGGTGCTTGAGGAACTCGATGATCTCCTGCAGCTCCTCCTTGGCCTCGTCCACCCCGGCCACGTCGTCGAAGGTCACCTTCGGCCTGGACTCCTGGTGCAGCCGAGCCCGGCTCTTCCCGAAGGAAAGCGCCTGGTTGCTGCCGGACTGGGCCTGGCGGATCATGAGGAACCAAAGCCCGATGATCAACAGAAGGGGGAGGAAGCTGCTCAGAAGGTTGGGCCACGGTGAGTTGCGGGCTGGCGCCTCCACCGCGAAGGGGATCCCCTTCTGCCGCAGGAGCGCTTGAATCTGCAGGGTGGCTTCCTTGGAGTAGGTGGTCCGGAAGGGCTGGCCGTCCTTCCGCTCGCCCGTGATGGTGCTGGTGTCCTCGTTGAACACCACCTTGCCCACGACCTGGCCCTGCTCCACCAGGCTCAGGAACTCGCTGAAGTCGATGGAGCGGGGGACCGTGCGGGTGCTCCGGTACATGGGCACTAGCACGAACAGCACCACGGCCACCACCAGCGCCCAGACTACAAGGCTGCGCACGTACCGATTCGCCACCCGCCTAGCCTCCTCGGGCCTTAGAATCGTTCAACCAGTATATCATCGGCCTGTGCCCTCCCCGCGTACACCGGCGTGTAAGGGCCAGGCGCGCAGCCGCAGGCAGCGCTCGGCTCCCGGAGCGGGCTTGGCCGCCTCCGACACGCGGCCTCCCACCACCCAGAGGACCTGGCCCTCCTCCGTGGCCACCACCGCCACGCGGTCCCGTTCCCACC
>JBEQAH010000182.1:0-4359 GCA_041640435.1 bacterium
CCCACGTGCCCGTCCGGGGGGCGCGGAACCGCAACACCTGGCCGCGCCGCAGCCGAACCGCCACGCCGAGCGGCACTGGTCGGCCGTCCACCTCAGGTGCGAAGTCCGCACCACCAAGCGCCACCTCCGCGTCCACCAGCGCCTCCAACACGGGGGCGGGCCAGGTGAACTCCAACCCCGCGCACTCCGGCAGGTTTCCTACCGCCGCATTGGCCGCCCGCAGCGCGGCGGGGTCCATGGCGCCGGACGGGGGCACCCCGTAGCGCCGGTAGCCCGGCCTCCCGAGGTCCTGGACCGTGGTGAGCAGCCCGGCATCCAACACCGCAAGGCACGGCGTACCGTCCGGATCCTCCGCAGCGCCCGCTGCGGGGACGTCCCAGTCCGCACGCTCCACCGGTACGAAGCGGACCCGGTCGCCCACTTCGAAGCGCGCGGGCGGGTCCCGGGTCGGGTCGAACAGCCGGATGGGGGTACGGCCAAGGATGCGCCAGCCGCCCGGGGTGCTGGAGGGGTAAATTCCGGTCTGCAGCCCGGCCACCGCCACCGACCCGGCCGGCACCCTGGGCCTGGGCTGCCGCAGACGGGGCACGGCAATGCTCTCCGGCACGCGGCCGAGGTAGGGGAAACCGGGCGCGAAGCCCAACATGTACACGAGGTACTCCACACCTGCGTGAAGCCGCACCACCTCCGCCTCGGAGATCCCGGCCCAGTGCGCCACCTCCGGCAGGTCCGGACCGAACTCGCCGCCGTACACCACCGGGACTTCGTGCAAGCGCCCTTCGGGCAGCGCGGACGGCTGCGGCTCGGCCAGCCAGGCCCGCACCTGCGCTTCGCTCACCTCGTCTGGGTCGTAGAAGACGACGAGCGACGCGTACGCCGGGACGGTCTCGCGCACGCCCGGGCGTCCCCGCACGTGTCGGTCCATGTCGAGGACTCGCGCCAAAAGAGCCGGCTCGAGGTGGGCGCCGACCCGGGCGAGGAGGGCGCCGCGGCCGAAGGGCAGGACGTCCACCGCTCCACCTCAGCTAGCCGCCTTGGGGCTCGGGATGGCGGTGTCCGTCGGCACGGCCCGCGCTCACCGGGGCCCGTCGCCAAGGTACACGCGGGGCAGGCGCGCACCGAGCCGCGTCACCACCTCGTAGGGAATTGTGCCGCACAGCCGTGCCACCTCCTCTGCAGGGACGTGAGGACCGATCAGCTCCACCACTTCCCCTTCCTCCACCTGTAACTCGCCCGCGTCCAGCATGGTGAAGTCCATGCACACCACTCCGGCGTAGCGCACCCGCGAGCCACGAACCCACGCCCACCCACGTTCCCACACGGCCCGCGGCAGGCCGTCGCCGTAGCCTACGGGGACGGTGACCACGGTGCTCGGAGCCGCCGTGCGGTAGCGGGCGCCGTAGCTGACCGGGGTGCCCGCCGGGACCCGTCGCACGCGCACCGCGCGCGCCACAAGCCGCAGAGCCGGCCGCAAGCCGGGGGCTGTCATGCCGGGAGAGAGGCCGTACAGCGCCAACCCCACGCGCACCAAGTCCAGGTGGCTCTCCGGCAGGGAGAACGTGGCTGCGCTGTTGGCCGCGTGCAGAAAGGGGGGATGATGGCCCCGCGCGCGGAGCTGTTCCACCACGTGCAGGAAGGTCCGCAGCTGCGCCTGCGTGAGGTCCGGGTCGGTGTCCGCGGCCGCGAAGTGGGTGTACAGACCTTCCAAGTGCAGGCCGGGGCTTGAGGCGATGCGGTCCACCACCTGGAGGCACTCTTCAGGCGTGAACCCCACCCGGGTCATGCCCGTGTCTACCTTCAGGTGCACGGCCACGCCCACGGGCGACCTTTGCGCGGCCCGTTCCACCGCCTCCAGGCTCAGCGCGGAGAAGACGCTGAAGGACACCCGCTGCGGGGCACCCTGCTCCACCGCCTCTGCGGGGCTGTAACCGAACACGAGGACCGGGACGTCCACTCCGCCTCGCCGCAGCTCCTCCGCCTCCTCGGGCCGCGCCACACCCAGCCACGTGGCGCCCGCTTGCACCGCCGCGCGCGCCACGGGAATCGCTCCGTGCCCGTAGCCATCCGCCTTGACCACGGCCATCAGCTGGGCCCCGCGGCGCAGCACGCCCAACACGGTGCGCACGTTGTGGCGGACCGCCTCCAGATCTACCTCAACCCAAGCTGGCCGCATGCAGATAGCTGAAAGGCTCCCTGGTCCGTCCGGTGCGGACCCTCTGCATGGCCTCCGGGAGACGCTCCGCCACGTCGTGCGCCAGCAGGCCCCGGTCGCCCATCGTCTCCGCTAACAGGTCGGCCGCCAGACCGTGCAGGTAAGCCGCCACCCACGCGGCCTCGAAGGGCACGAGTCCCTGGGCGATGAGGGCAGCGACCACACCCGTGAGCACGTCGCCCATGCCGCCCGAGGCCATGCCGGGGTTGCCGGTGGGGTTCACCACGAGACGTCCGTCCGGAGCGGCTACGACGGTGCGCGCGCCCTTGAGTAGCGTCACCGCGCCCGTGATCTGCGCCGCGGAGCGGGCGACCTCCAGCCGACTCCGCTGCACCTCGGCGGTAGAGATTCCCAACAACCGCCCCAGCTCTCCGGGATGGGGGGTGATGACCACCGGGGCTTTAGCCTCCCGCAACAGGGTGTGCTGGCCCCGCAACACGTTCAGCCCGTCCGCGTCCAGTACCATGGGCCGGTCGCACGCGCGGAGGACCCCGGCGACCACGTGGGCCACGCCGTCCGCGGTACTGAGACCCGGGCCCAGCGCCACCACGTCCGCGTCCTGCGCGTACCCCAGCACCACGTCGAGCGCGGCGCTGTCGAGGGCGCCATCGCGTTCGGGCAACGCTGCGGGCATGGACTCCAGCGCCGCCGCGGCGATTGCGGGGAAGACACCCGCGGGCACCGCGAGCCGTACGAGTCCGGCACCCGCTCGCAAAGCGCCCAGCGCCGCCAGTTTGGGAGCGCCCGAGAACCGCGCGGAGCCTGCCACCACTAGCACGCGGCCGTAGGTGCCCTTGTGGGTTTCGGGAGCCCGCGGCGGGAGCCTGCGGGCCACTTGAGCCGCGGTGGCTACCTCGGTAGGCAGCGGGACACCCATCACCAGTTTGCGCGGGATACCCAGGTCCGCCACCACGATTTCCCCTGAGTAGGCGGCCCCCGGATACACCAACAGCCCCACCTTCGGCAGCCCCATGGTGACCGTCACGTGGGCCCGCACGCACGGCCCCTCCACGCGTCCGGTGTCGGCGTCTAAGCCTGAAGGCACGTCGACCGCCACCACCGGCAAGCGGCTGTCGTTGATCGCCTCGATGGCCCGGGCCGCAAGCCCCACAGCCGGGCCGCGGAACCCCGTGCCGAAGATGGCGTCCACGACCA
This sequence comes from bacterium, assembly GCA_041640435.1. GTDB lineage: Bacteria > Sysuimicrobiota > Sysuimicrobiia > Sysuimicrobiales > Sysuimicrobiaceae > Tepidifontimicrobium. The sequence continues at coordinate 3,368 of JBEQAH010000182.1, forward strand.
CGTCCGCGCTGTGGCCTACGGCCCGCACCGCCGTGTCCACAGCGCCCACCACGTTGTCCACCTCCACCTGGGCGGACCGCAGCGCCCGCAGGTTGGTGGCCGCGTCGCCCTGGAGGTCCTGGTCGCGGGCCAGCAGGTACACTCGCACCCGCAGACCGGCGTTCGCCAGGTGCCGTGCCGCGCACAGCCCGTCACCCCCGTTGTTCCCCTTGCCGCACACCACCGCCACCTGGTCGCCCCCACGCTCCCGCAACAGTCGCCAGGTCACCTGCGCCACCGCACGGCCCGCGTGCTCCATGAGCACCAGGGTAGGGAGCCCCGCCTCTTCAGCGGCACGGCGCTCGATCTCCCGCATCTGCTCGGAGCTCACTAGCCTCACCGACGGGCCTCCACCACCGCCACCGCCGCCGCATAGCCCCGGGCGTGGGAAAGGCTGAGGTGCACCGCGTGGACCCCCGCTGCCAGGGCAGCCTGAGCCGCGCCTCCGTGCAACCGCGCCACCGGTCGGCCGCTTCCCTCTGAAAGGATTTCGATGTCGCAGAAGCGGAGCCGGCCCCACCCCACGCCGAGCGCCTTCATCACCGCCTCCTTCGCCGCGAACCGCGCCGCAAGCCGCGCCACTCCCGCCCGACCAGCCCCCCGCTCCCGTTCAGACGGCGTGTACACTCGGGTCAGGAACGCCTCCCCCCAACGCCGGATGGCGCGCTCAACCCGCTCCACCTCCACCACGTCTACCCCGACCCCCACAACCACCTACGTCTCCCCCTCCGGCGACTCTGCTTCCTCCAGCAGCATGACCGGGATTCCGTCCCGCACGGGGAACCGCAAGCCACAGCCCGAGCACACGAGCCAGGGGCCAGCCGGCCGCACCGGCGCGTGGCAGGCGGGGCAGGCCAGCAGCTCGACCAGAGCGGGGTCCAGACCCTCGGGCGTCCCGTGCACGGGCAGAGGGTTCGCCGCGACGGTCGGGGATTCCCGCTACTCCACGGTCA
>JBEQAH010000183.1:0-4311 GCA_041640435.1 bacterium
GCGCCGGCCTCCTGCATCTTGTCCAGTCCACCCCGGACCATCTCGTCCGCGAAGTCCGGTAGCGACCCGCCGTGAGGCCTCAGCGGGACGGACTGACCCGGTGCCGCTCGTCTGCGGTATGCAACGGGGCTGTCCGCCACGGCCCAGAGGGGGATCCGCGCAACGCCCCGGCTCGGGGCCGCGGCCCGGTCGACCTGCGAGGTCGACCTACGCCTCTGTGAGCCAGCGCAGCAACGTCCGCACGCCAAACCCGGTGGCACCCTTGGGCAGATGCGGTGCCTGGCCTTCCTGGGTGTCCAGGTAGGCGACCCCCGCGATGTCCAGGTGCGCCCAGGGACGGCCTCCGACGAACCGGCTCAGAAAGGCCGCCCCCTTCTGCGCACCGCCGTAGCGCCCTCCCGAGTTCTTCAGGTCTGCCACTTCGCTGCGCATGGCCTCCACGAACTCCTCATACAGGGGAAGCTCCCAGATCCGCTCGCCGGCCCGGGCGCCCGCACGGATCAGGGCGTCGATGAGAGCGCGGTCGTTTCCGAGGATGGCGGCGGCGTGGTATCCGAGGGCGACCACGGCGGCGCCCGTGAGGGTGGCGACGTCCACCATCGCGTCCGGCCGGTACCGCTGCGCGTAGGCCAGGCAGTCCGCCAGGACCACCCGACCCTCCGCGTCGGTGTTGGTGATCTCGACGGTCTTGCCGTCCAGCGTGCGGATCACATCACCCGGCTTGAACGCCCCCTCACCGAGCAGGTTCTCCACCGCCCCCACCACCCCCACCACCCGGTGCGGCACCCGCAGCTCCGGAAGCGCCCGCAGCGTCGCGAGCACCACGGCGGCACCCGCCATATCGGACTTCATGGTCTCCATGCCTTCGTGGGTCTTGATGTCCAGACCCCCTGCGTCGAAGGTGACGCCCTTGCCTGTCAGCACCACCGTCCGCTTTGCCCGGGGTGGCCGATAGTCCAGCACCACCATGTGGGGAGGCTGGCGGCTTCCGGAGCCCACAGCCAGGAGGGCACGCGCGCCGAGGCGCTCCAGCTCCCGCGGTCCGAACACCCGGATGGCGAGGCCGGCCTCCTTCGCCACCTGGCGCGCCACCTGCGCCAGGGCGGGCGGGGTCACCTCGTTGGGCGGCCCGTTGACGAGGTCGCGGGCGAAGCAGGTGGCCTGGGCAAACCGCTGAGCCCGGCGCACGGCGGACGCGGAAGCCGGTCCCACCACCTCCACGGCTTCCAGCGGCGGGTCCTCGGGCTGCTTGTACCGGGTGTAGCGGTAGGCTCCCAAGAGCGCTCCTTCCACCAGGGCCTCCGCGGACGCATCGGTAGCGGGAAACCCGGGCGCCCACAGGCTGAGGCGGCGGGCGCGGACCGCCTGCGCTTCCCGGGCTGCGAGCGCAGAAGCCCGGCGCAGGGCGTCGTACGGGTCGGTGACCGCCCCAACACCCACCAGCAGCACCCGCGGGGTCGGCAGCTTGCCGTGGGTGAACAGCAGCAGCGTGCGGTCGCGCTTGCCCGCAAAGCCGTTCAACCTGGCCGCCTGGCGCACCCAGCCGGAAAGCGCTCGGTCAAGCTCTGCGAGCGGCTGTAGCCCCTCGTCCTCCCGTACGGGGACGGCCAGGAGGTCTGTGCGAAGCGCATGCCAGGGTTCTCGTGCAACCGTGACCTTCATGCTTGTCCCCCTCCAGGACTTTCCGGGACTGCGTACAGGGCGGTGCCGACGCCGTGGCAGTGGGAGGCGGTGAGGACGCCCACGCGCCAGCCCGGTCCCGCCGTCTCCTCAGCCCATCGAAGGGCCTGCTGGAGGCGTGCGATGGGGATGCTCCCGACGCCGTACACGAAGTGCCGGCAGGGGAACGTCAAGACGGGCACCTCTGCGTCCGACCGCACCGAGTGTTCCAGGTCCCACGTGCGCGGGCCTCTGGTGGCGGGGCAGACCGCGGGCTCGGGGCACGTGGCGGGGCAGCGCCAGCTGGCCTCGCTTAAGTAGCGGCGAGAGCCCGCGGTGCGGTCGTAGGGCAGGCGCAGCGCCCCCGGGAGCGGCTCCGGTCGCAGGCTCAGGCCCGGCCGCGCCCGCTGTACCGACAGCAAGAGCCAGTCCGCCAGGACGTGCGGGGCGAACGGGGCCGGGACCAGCTGCGCATCCTCCGGGGCGCGCGGCACGTAGCGCACGAGGAACTGGGTCCAGTCTGCGGTGACCACTTCCACCGGATCGCCGCGCAGGCGCGACCGCGCGGGCGCGAGAGGGTTTCGATCTACTACGATCAACCGCTCGCAGCGCAGCCTGCCGCGGTCGGCCGCCTTGAGCAGCTGGCCTGCGTGGAAGCAGCCGTAGCAGCCGCCTCCCAGGACCACGATCTCGGACGCCTCCTGAGGAGCTCTCACAGCCCGAGGTCGACCTCCCGGCCCACGCCCAGGATCCGGGCCCGCTCGTAGGCGAGTTTGGCGGCCACCACGTCTTCCAGCGCGATCCCCTGGGAGCAGAACAGGGTGATGTCCCCGGGTCCTGTGCGGCCCGCCGCGCGGCCCGCCACCACGTCACCGAGCTCCACGGCCCGGCTCCAGTCCCACTTCCCCTCCCTTGCCGCCAGGATCAGGTCGCCGGACTCCACCCGGGCCTGAGCCAGGTCGTCCACCGCCACCACCGCGGCTCGCTCCACCACCTCCGCGTCCACCTCCCGGCGGTGAGCCCAGTTTGAGCCCGCGGCGTTCACGTGCACGCCGGGCTGCAGCCAGCGGCCGAACAGCACGGGCTCGCGCGAGGTGGTGATGGTGCACACCACGTCCGCGTCCCGGACCGCCTCCTCCGCAGAGGCCACCGCCACCACCGGCCGACCCACGACTTCGCTCATCTCGCGGGCGAACGCCTCACGCCGCTCCCGGGTGCGGCTGTAGACCCACACCTGCTCCACCGGTCGCACCGCGCACACCGCCTCCAGCTGGGTGCGGGCCTGCCACCCCGCTCCCAGGAGGGCCACCGTCCGGGCGTCGGGGCGGGCCATGTGGCGGGTGGCGAGGCCTGTGGCAGCGCCCGTGCGGCGCTGGCCCAACACGTTGGCCTGCATCGCGCACACGAGCCGACCCGCCTCGTCGTACAGAAGGACCAGGAACCGCGCTCCCCCCGAAGACGTGGTGTACGCCTTGAGGCCCAGGACACGCCCGGGGCCCCACGCGGCAGACATGACGTGCAGGACCGCACCGGAGGGAAGAGCGGCGCGTCCCCGGGGCACGTTGGGTGCAAGCCCCGCGGCCTTGTCTTGGAAGCTAGCTTCCAGCGCGTCCACCAGCTGTGGAACCGAGACGAGCTCGGCCACCTGCGATTCGGTGAGGAACAGGGTCACGGCACCAGCTCCTCGACCACCGCGGCGAGGCGGGAGGGCGCGGGCCCGAGCACGGCGAGGTAGTGATCCCATCGTCGCCTGAGCTCCGCCACCTCAGGGGTCCAGACGCCCAGCAGCATCCCGTCCCAAGGTGGCACGTCGGGGTCGAGGGCGGCGCGGTCCAGGTACCCGAGGGCGTCGTCGAGGAACGCGCGCACGTTCCGGGCATCGAGCCCGGGCCCCCAGAACGGCTGGCCCACGAGCTCCTCGGAGAGCGCGACGAGCACCCTGGCGGTGGCTGCGAGCACCGCCAGGGAGCGCACCTCCTGCCAGCGGGCCTGGATGTTGGTCGATGCGGGGTCCAGCTCGCGATCCGCCCGCATCTCGGCCATCCAGCCGTCCGCCACGGACACCAGACGACAGGCCGCCTGCCGGATCCACTCCCCGGGCTGGGGCTGGCCGAAAGCCACCCGGCCCGCGGCCGCCACCACCTCCTGCACCTTCGCCACGTACGGCGGGGTGACGATGCGGGGCATCAGCACGTCGCGTTCGTACACGCCTTGGGCCACCAGGGGCAGGTTGGCGGGGGTGATGCGCTCCGGAAGCCGGTCCCGGTAGCTGGCCCTTAGCCGCTCACCCCGCGCCCCCGCCAGCTCCAGCCCAAGCCGCAGGGGGATGAACACCGCGCCCGCCCATAACATCAGCCAGAAGAACCAGCGGTCCCAGCCGAACACCGCGGCAGTGGCCGCGAAGCCCGCCGCGCACGCCGCCACCAGGTAGCGGGCAGCTCGACGCCGTGCTTCCCCCGTGGCGAGCCCTGCCAGGAGCAGGCCCCCGCGGGGTGCTGCGGGAGGAATCTTGCCCATCAGTTCACGAGTCGCTCCACCGTGTCCGCGTCCAGGCGTCGGATGACCGCGGTGACCAGGCGAACGGCGTTGTCGAAATCGTCCCGGTGGAGGATGGCGTTGTGGGTGTGGATGTAGCGCACGGGGACGCCGATC
>JBEQAH010000184.1:0-4308 GCA_041640435.1 bacterium
GGGCCACGTGGGGCTTGTGCGGGAGGCGCTCCGGGAGCGCCGGCTGCTCCTGCGCCTGGCGCCGCACCTGGTCCGGCCCCTGGGGTTCGTCGTGCCCCTGTACCGGGGCCTGAAAGCTCCGCTCGGGGTCCGGCTCCCTCGGGCCGCGCAGCCCTTCGTGCCCCTGGCCGTCCGGGTCGGGCTCCTGGTGTACGACACCTTCAGCCGTGACCCGACCCTGCGGCACCGGACCCTTTCCCTGCAAGAAGTCGCGCGGCTTGCGCCGGGGCTGCGAACCGACGGGCTGCGCACGGCGTTCCTGTACTTCGACGCCAAGACCGACGACGTGCGGCTCACGCACGCGGTACTGGCCACCGCGAGGGCGTTTGGCGCCCTGACGGTCAACTACGCGGAGGTGGTAGGCCTCCTGCGGTCGCGGGGCCGGGTGGCTGGAGCGGGTGTGATGGACCGGCTCACCGGCAGGACGCTTGAGGTCCCTGCACGGGTCGTGGTGAACGCCACCGGCGTGTGGGCCGAGCGGGTAGCGGCGCTGGCGGGCCCCCCAACGTTCCACCTCCAGCACAGCAAGGGAACCCACCTGGTCCTGCGGCCGGGCGCGGTCCGGGCGTCCTGTGCGGTGGTGATCCCCGAAACCGACGACGGACGGCTGGCGTTCCTCGTTCCGTGGAGCGACCGGTTCGTGCTCGGAACCACGGACGAGGCGTACGCGGGAGACCTGGAGTGGCCCGTACCGTCAGAGGCGGAGGTTCGGTACCTCCTCGACCACGCCAACCGGTACCTTGACCGGCCCCTGGGTCCGGACGACGTGGCCGCGGCGTACGCCGGAGTGCGGCCGTTGGTAACGCCTCGTGAGGGTCTCACAGGCTCAACCGCGTCCCTGTCCCGGGACCACCTGGTCGTGGTATCCGGCGGCGGGTTGGTGACCGTGACCGGCGGCAAGCTGACCACGTACCGGAGCATGGCCGCGGACGCCGTGGATGCCGTAGCCCGGTTGGAAGGGCCCCGGGTGCCTTCCCAGACCCACCGGATCCGCCTCACCGGTGCGGACGGCCTGGAGGAGGCCGAAGCGGCCCTAGGAGCTCTGGAGCCGGACCAGCGGGAGCACCTCCTGAGCACCTACGGCAGCCTGGCCCTGGAAGTCCTGAGCCTGGCGCGCGCGGATCGCGAGCTTTCCGGACGCCTGGTGCAGGGATTCCCGCACCTGAAGGCGGAGGTGGCGTACGCGTGTCGCCGGGAGCAGCTCGTGTCCCTGGTGGACTGTCTGTACCTGCGCACCCGGCTTGCGGTGACGGACGCTCAGGCCGCGGACCGGGTGGCGGAGGAGGTGGCCCGGCTCATGGCGCGGGAGCTGGGGTGGGGCCAGGAGGAGGTGGACCGCCAGCTGGAGCGGTACCGGGCCGCGCGGAGGGGACTGGGGAGCCGTCCCCTGGAGCTACGGTTTACATAACGAACATTATGCGACGTTCTGCCGGCTCACCCAGGGAAGGGGCCCTATCTGTCCGGAAATTTCACGACGCCGCTTGCGGCATGCGTTATGCTCATATCTTGGTGGGTTCGAGAATGCAAACCGCGCACGACGCGCGTACACTGGGGCGAACGCGATGCCGACGGCAGCCGGGCACCGAACCGTGGATTTGGTGGCGCCTCGCCTGGAGCGCCACCCGGCCAACCCTATCCTGACCCCGACCGACAACTGGTGGGAGAACCGCTGGGTGTATAACGCCGCGGCCGCCGTGTACCGGGGTCGCATCCACCTGTTGTACAGGGCCCAGGGGCTCGACTGGATCTCGCGGCTGGGGCTTGCCGTCCTGGGCGAGGACGGGGTCACCGTGGTGGAGCGCAGCCCCCGCCCGGTGTTTGAGCCCGCCACCGACAACCCGTGGGAACGGCTCGGCGTGGAGGACCCTCGGGTGACCCGGATGGGAGACGTGTACTATCTTTGCTACACGGCTGCGTCCCTGTATCCCGCCCTCAAGCGGAGGGTATCCAAGCGCCCCACGCCCTTTGGCGACGGGGTCCCTTGGCGAACGCGAATCGCCATCGCGACGACCCGCAACCTGCGCCACTTCCGGAGGCGGGCCATCGCCTTCCGCAACTGGGACAACAAGAACGGAGCCCTATTCCCTCGAAAGTTCGCAGGCCGGTACCTGCTGCTGCACCGCATCTTCCCAGACATCCACCTGGGGGTATCCCGCGACCTGCACCACTGGCACAACTACGGCCCCATTCTGCGGGTCCGGCCCGGGAAGTGGGACAGCAACCGCATCGGCATCGCCGGCCCGCCCCTCCCGACTCCTTACGGCTGGCTGCTCATCTACCACGGAGTGGACGAGCAACGGACGTACAGGCTCGGCGTGGCCCTCCTCGACCTCGAGGACCCGCGGCGGGTCCTGGGCCGATCCGATGACCCGATCCTGGAACCCGAGGAAGCCTACGAAAGGTCCGGCCTGGTGCCCAACGTGGTCTTCTCCTGCGGAGCGGTCAACTACCGCGGCCAGATCCTCGTGTACTACGGCGCAGCGGACAGCGTGGTGTGCCTCGCCTCCGTGTCTCGGGAGCGCATGTGGGCTTGGGCCCGGGAGGTGGCCCTGCGCAGCCGCCAGGACGGAGGGTCTTCCGTCGGGAACGAGGGGTAGGGCTGCCCGGCACGAGCGCCATCGGAGTCGCCTGCCGACCACGGGCGAAGCGGTGGCACTTCCGTCGATTCGACCCACCGTCCTGCACGTAGCTCGAGGCCGTGCCACAGCGGGCTCCGATGCGCGAGCGGAGCGCCCGGAGAGGGCCCGAAGCCTTGGCCTCACCCACGCCGCTTTTCAGGTGCACCTGCGGGGCCGGCGCTGATGGCAGGGCTACGCCCGTGCCCGGGCCTCCTCCGCCACCCGCTCGTAAACCCGAGCGTGCGCTTCTGCCATGCGTCGCGCGTCGAAGCGTTCCGCCACCCACGCCCGGCACGCTTCCCGGGAAAGGCTTCGGACCCGGCCCACCGCCTCTGCTGCCCCCTCCACCCCGTCCACCACAAACCCTGTCCGACCGTGCGCTACCACCTCGGGAACGGCCCCTCGACGGGTGCCCACCACCGGCAGGCCACACGCCATCGCCTCCACCATGGTGAGCCCGAAGGACTCCTCATACTCCACCAGGTGCAGGAGCGCAAGCGCCCGGCAGCACAGCTGGTTCCTGCGTTCGGCGTCCACGGGCCCGATGAAGCGCACCAGCCGGCCGTCCAGGTGGGGCTCCACTTCACGCGAGAAGTAGGCTTGCTCCTCCGGCGGCACGATCCCCGCCAGCACCAGAGGGATCCCCGTCCGCTTCGCCACGGCGATGGCGTGGTGCACGCCCTTGACCCGCGCTAGGCGGCCGACGAACAGAAGGTAGTCCCCGTGCTCCGCGGAAAATGGGAACTTTTCCACGTCCAGGCCGTGGTGGATGGTGGCGACATAGTTGAGGTCCGGGAGCACCCGCCGCTCCGCGTCGCTGATGGCCACGTAGGGGAGAGATCGGAAGTGGCGGTAGAGGACCTGGCTGTCGGGTTCCGCCCCGGAGCCGTGCAGGGTGACCACGAGAGGTGTTCGGATGAACGGCGCGTAGCTCACGACGAAGGAGCCCGCGTGGCTGTGCACCACATCGAACTCCTCTGCTTGCTCAAGGCAGAACACCGCGTGCAGAACCTCGTGCGCCCGGCTGGTCCTGGCGAGTTCGGGGTCCTCCTGTAACGGCCTGGGGATGATGCTCCGGAGCTTCGCTGAGGTCACCGAGTCTGCGGTCGCGAACAGGGTGACGTCCAAACCCAGCCGGACCAGCGCCTCCGTGAGGTTGGAGACGGCCTGCTCCCACCCTCCGTAGTGACGCGGAGGCACGCGCCAGGCGACCGGGGCGAGGATCGCGACCCGCACTACCCTTCCTCCAGGGATTCCCAGGCGAGGTGAGCCAGCAGGAAGGCCACGCACGCTTCAGCGCCCCGGTTCTCGCTGGCCCCTGAAGGCCCGAGACCGTCCCGGCAGGCGCCGTCGGGATCCACCAGCACCGCGCCAGCGAGGTTGCGTCCCCAGAACCAGGACCACGCTTGCCGCGCCCCCTCCCGGTACCTGGGGTTTCCGGTGATCCGGTAAGCTTCCACACAGGCTTCCACCAGGGACCCGGGGTCCACGGGCTGCTGGTCCCAGCGCGCCTTCCGCCCGCCCCGCGGGTACCACCCGCGGTTCCCTACGGGCACCAGCACGCCCCCCTCCAGCAGCACGTCAAGCAGGAAGTCCATGGTGCGCAGCGCCACGCGACGCCAGCGATCGGGGCCGCGGCGGGAGGCGCACA
>JBEQAH010000185.1:0-4308 GCA_041640435.1 bacterium
GCCCGACGTGGCGCACGCGGCAGAAGGGCTGGCGGTGCTGGCCCGACGGGCCGGACTGGCACGGACCGCAGCCCACCTCCTGGGCTTCGCGGGTGGTCTCTTCGAACGGCTTCGGATCCCTCAAAAGCACGCGCGGATTCCCGGGATGCCGCGGCTCGACCAGGTCCGTGACGCGGAGCGGTATACCCAGCGAGCCCTGGGCCGGAAGGGCTACGCCGCGGCCCGGGCGGAGGGGGCGGCGATGCCGCTTGAGCTCATAGCCGCAGAGGCCTCCGCCATCCGGCCCCCGCAAGCAGGCCGCGCGAACTCCAGGCTGACGTCTCGGGAGCGGGAGGTTGCGGCCCTGGTGGCCAGGGGGCTGTCAAACCGGGAGATCAGCGCACAGCTCGGACTTTCCGAGCGGACCGTGGACACCCACGTGATCCACATTCTGAACAAGCTGGCCTTCCGGTCCAGAGCCCAGGTGGCGGCCTGGGTCGCCGAGCAGGGGCTCACCAACCCCGGGACAGGTGAAGGGGCGCCGCGGACCCTGCCCTGAGGATCCAGGCGCATCCGTCCTTTCACGGATGGCACCGCAGCCGCCGCAGCCTACGCTGTGGGGAGAGTGAGATTGAGGAGGCGCAGGCGTGACGCGGTGGTTTTTGCTTTTGGCGTCGGTTGCGACGCTGCTCGTCGCAGCACCGCCCGGGGTGCAGGCCCGGGGGCAGACGTGGACCGTGATCTCAGGTGGCATGACGCGCGACGGCGCGGTGTGGTCGAACGCCTTCCACCCCCGGGTGCTGGACATCAGCGTGGGCGACACCGTGGAGTGGAGATTCGAAGGGTTCCACAACGTGGCCTTCGCGGGCGGCGAGGCGCTCCCACCCCTTGTTGTGATGGAGGGGAAGTCTGCGCACTTGAACCCCCGAGTGGCTTTCCCCGTGGGCGGGGAGGAGTTTGCGGGATCCGGCTACCGCAACTCCGGCCTGCCTCCGGAAGACCCGAAGGGGATGGCGCAATTCCGGTACGCGCTGAGGTTCACCAGGCCCGGGGTGTACACGTACAGCTGCATCGTGCACGGGCCCGCCATGTCTGGGACGATCCGGGTCCACGCGACGGGCGCTCAGCTCCCGCGGTCTCCCGAATCTGCGTTGCAGCAGGGGCGCAGAGAGCAGCAGGCTACCCTCGCGGCGGGAAGCCGGGCGCTGGCAGGCCTGCGCCCGGAACTGTCCGGCCGGAAGGCGACGGTCCGGCTTGTGGGCGACGCGCAGCGCGGTTACTCCCTGATGCGCTACACCCGCCAGCCTCTCGTGGTTCGGCGGGGTACCGCGGTGACCTGGGAGATGCGCGACCCGTTTGAGATCCACACCGTGACGTTCGTCGGGGGAGGTCCCGTACCGACCTTCGTGGTGCCGCAGCCGCAGAGCGGCAGGCCGCCAAAGCTCCTTTTGAATCCGAAGGTGCTGGTCCCCACGGGGCAGCGGGAGCATCAGCCCGGCTACATCAACTCCGGCCTCCTGGCACCTGCCGGGGCTCCGGGGGTGCACACCTACACCCTGCGGTTTAACCAACCGGGCACCTACACGTACTGGTGTCCCATTCACGCGGCGGTGGGGATGAAGGGCACCATCGTGGTGAAGTAGCGGCAACCCGGGTGGCGCGATGCCCGTGTACATGGCCGAGTGCGATCTCCCGGGGATGGCGCCGGAGCACGTGGCAGAGAGTGTCGAGCGGCTCAGGAGGGCTTGCGAGCAGGTGGCAGGCGGCGGACCGACAGTCCGCCACCTGCAGACCCTGTGGGTGCCGGCGGATTGGAGGGCGAGTTACCTGTTCCAGGCGCGGAGCGCGGCAGCCGTGGAAGCCGTGTGCCGGGCGGCCCACGTCCCCTTCCTGCGGGTCGTTCAGGTGATGGAAGTGGTGGTCTCAGAAGGCTTGAAGGGGAGAGCACGGGATCGGGAGGCGTGAGGGGCATGCGTGGCGCGGCAAACTTCCTCCGGTGGGGACTGGTGGCCCCGCTGATCTTCGCAGTCCTCGCGTCGGGAGCCGTGGGTCAACAGATCTCGGGCGACCCCGTGGCTGCCCGCGAAGTGACCCTGGCCTGGCAGCGCCTGCAGGAGCTGCGCTCCTATCGGGAGCGGCTCACCATGGAAGCGGATCTGCCGATGTCCTTCACCACGGAGGTTGTCAACCCGGACCGGCGCCGAACGCTCGTGAGGATCGGGGACCGTACCCTGGAGACGGTGGTGGTGGGGGAAGAAGTCCGCTATCTGATCCACGAGACCGAAGCCATGCGGCGGGAGCGGCAGGAGCAGCAGGCCCGTCAGACGGCGAACCTGGTGCTGGGGCTCGCGATGAGCCTGGTGTTCGGCGGCCCCGGGGCGTTGCTGGAGCACGCCTTTTCGATGGCGATGCAGCAGGTGCAGAACGCGGTCGCGCAGAGTGCCATGGCCAGGGGATTGCGACCGGGCATCTGGGAGTGCCCGGACGTGAAGCCGCCTGTCCGCTCCCCGGACGGTGGTGGGGCTTCCATGCGTGTGAGCCGGCTCCCCGATGCCGTGATCGAAGGAGCCGCCACGCACGTCTACCTGCTGGAGGTGACCGCGGAGCGCCAGACCGTGCAGGCGCAGGTGTACGTCCTGGTCGAGCACGGGCTCCCGCGCCGCCAGGTGATGCAGATGGCGGGAGGCCACGCAGGCCAGGGTCGGATGGTGTTGGACTACTACGACTACGACGCGCCCATCCAGATCGCGCTGCCGGCCTGCGGGCAGAGGCAAAGCTAGCTGCCCGCGGAGGCCTCAGGGGACGGGGAACAGGAGGAGGAAGTGGAATACCTTTGGTTTCTCAACACGCTCGTCTGCATCCGCGTCGCCTGGAACCAGGGGACCGACGGCATCTCGGTTCTGGAGCACCACGCACCGGAAGGGGATTCTCCGCCGCTCCATGTTCACCACACCGAGGACGAGGTCTTCCACGTTCTGGATGGGGTGCTGCGCCTGCGTGTGGCCGAAGGGGAACGGGTCCTCGGGGCGGGGGAGACCGTCTTGGCGCCCAAGGGCGTGCCCCACACCTACCGCGTGGAATCCGCGGGCTGTCGGTGGTTGACGGTGACCGCAGGGCGGGACTTTGAAAACTTCGTGCGTACCATGGCGCGGCCGGCGTGGCGGCCGGAGCTACCGCCGCCTTCGGGGCCGCCCACCCCGGAAGAGGCGGCGGTGCTGGCCGACGTGGCAAGCCGCTTTGGGATCGAGGTGGTGGGCCCGCCGCTCGGGTAGCGGAAAGCCGGCGTCCTTCCACACCAGACGGTCACACCATCCCGACACGCCCGGTGCGCACCGGGGTCAAGGCCCCGGATGGTCACGGGACGGCTCTGGGGAAGTCAGCTCAGTCGGGCCGGGCCGTGGGAGCCGCGGCTCCTGAGTTGGGCGTTTCCTGACTTCCGCGAGGTTTGTGTCGCCCGGCAGGATTCGCCAGACCCACCGCGTAAGTAGGCCGACAAGCCGGTCATGCGGCCAGGCGGTCCGGGAGAGGCGATGCTGGCCACCCTGGGTAACGAGCCCCAGGTGGTGACCATCGCCCTCGATCGCCTTCTGCGGGACTTCCCCATCCGGCAGGTCATCGTCGTACACACGGACGCCGCGCCGATCCGTCTGGGCCTCAGGCTCCTCCAGGCCGAGTTTGCCTCTGAAAGGTACAGCGGGATTCAACTCCGCGCGATCCCGGTGGAGGGTCCTCGGGGTGTGCTGGAGGACATCCGGACCGAGGAGGATGTCCGGTGGCTGCTGCGCACCCTGTACCGCACGGTTCGGGATCTCAAGCGGTCGGGGACAACCCTTCATCTCTGCATGGCGGGCGGCCGGAAGGTGATGGGTGTGGCCGCCATGGTGGTAGCCCAGCTCCTGTGCGGGGCCGATGACCGGGCGTGGCACCTTCTCACCGAGGGGTGGGCTCCGGGTGGGGAGCGGCGGATGCACCTGGATTCGGACGAGCCGGTGTGGCTTGTCCCGGTGCCTATCCTGCGGTGGACCGATTCAGGCGTGATGCTGGCAGCCCTGGGGGAGCTCGACGATCCTCACGAGGCGATCCGCCGGTACGAGGAGATCGTGCGGGGGGAGCGGATGCGGCGGCGCCGGGAGTTTGTGACCCGGTGGCTCACGCGGGCGGAGCGGGAGGTGGCGCGGCTCGCGTGTGCAGGGCTGGACAACGCGGCCATCGCCCGGAAGCTTCGGCGCAGCGAGCGCACGGTGGCCCACCACCTGACCCGGATCTACGGGAAGCTGCAGGACTGGCTGGGCTTTCCGGAGACCGAGGTGGGGAGGTCCCTGCTGCTGG
>JBEQAH010000186.1:0-4257 GCA_041640435.1 bacterium
GAGGTGAGCCGCCCTGGTCTTCCGCCACCCCACTAAACACTCCCTGGCAGTTCCGGACCTGACGTCCTGCCAGTTGCTGGAGCTGCGGGCACGCCGGGAGCCGCGGCGGGTGGCCTTCGTCTGGAGTCCCACGGGGCGGGCGGTGACCTACGGGGAACTGTGGACGCAAAGCGGCAAGGTGGCTCGAGTGGTGCAAGAGCTGGGCGTGGAAAAGCAGGATCGGGTGATGCTGGTTTCCCCGGCGTGTCCACAGTTCCCAGAAGCGTTCTACGGCGTGCTGCGCGCCGGGGCTGTGGCGGTCCCCGTCAACCCCCTATCGAAGCTCGACGAGGTGCAGCGCGTTCTGGTTGACGCCGGCGCGCGGGTGGTGCTGGCCTCCCCGGAGTGGGTGGCTCGGCTCCGGGAGACCAGCCTCGCTTCCTCCCTTCGCGTCCTGTTGAGCCTGGAAGCCCTCGAGGAGGCGTCCCGGGCCTGGGAGGAGCCGGACCCCGTGGCCCTCGATCCACGCGCCGACCTGGCCTGCATTCTGTACTCTAGCGGTACCACGGGGCTTCCCAAGGGAGCGTGCCTCACCCACCGCAACGTGGTGGCGGATCTGTGGGCCAGCCAGGCCGCGGGGCTGATTGACGAGCGATCGCGCTACGTGCACTTCCTGCCCATGTGCCACTGCGCGGGGCTCTTGGCTCTCTTCAACGCCGGGGTGTGCGGGGGTGCGCTGCAGGTGCTGGTCCCCCGGTTCGACCCGGAGGAGGTCTTGCGCCTGGTGGAGGCCTATGGGGCCCGGGAGCTGTTTGCTGTCCCGCCTGCCCTGCGGGAGCTCGTGGACGCAGCGGAGCGGATGCGCTTTGGGTACCGGGGGCTGCGCTTCTTGAACACGGCAGCTCTGCCCCTGGATCGGGATCTGGCCCTGCGGGCGGAGGAGGTGTTCGGGTGCCCAGCCACGGAGCACCTCGGGATGACGGAGACCGCAGGCCCCATGAACGTATCGGTGCCACCGCAGCCCCTCAAACGCGGGTCCGTGGGGCCTCCCGTCCCGGGGCTCGCGGAACGGCTGGTCGACGTGGACACCGGAGCCGAACTCGGGCCCGGGAAGGTGGGCGAGCTGTTAGTGCGTGGCCCCATGGTGACGGTGGGGTACTGGCACGATCCCGAGGCGAACCAGGAGGCCTTCGTGGGGGACTGGTTGCGCACCGGGGATGTGGTGTACTTCGACGGCGACGGCTACCTGTGGTGGGTGGACCGCCGCAAGGAGATGATCAAGTACAAGGGCTACTCCATCGCACCCGCGGAGGTGGAAGAAGTCCTTCGTGGACACCCCGCGGTGCGGGAGGCGTGTGTGGTCCCCAAACCCCACCCTGAGCTGGGGGAGGTGCCGAAGGCCTTCGTGGTGCGCCAGGGAGAGGTGACCGCAGAGGAGCTCATGCGCTTTGCGGAGGAGCACCTCGCCCCGTACAAGCGGGTGCGGGAGGTAGAGTTTGTGGATCAGCTCCCCAAGTCCGCGGTGGGCAAGATCCTGCGTCGGGTGCTCAAGGACCGGGAGCGTTCCCGCGCGGGTGCGAGCGCGGCGGAGGAGGAGTCGTGAGGGGTTCGGACATCCGGCTTGAGCACCTCCTGTGGGATTTCCGGAGGTGGCCACCGGCGGCTTCGACAGGGTGCGGCGGAGGAGCTGTGCCACTGGAGTGAATGTCCCGGGGGGTAGTTCGGGGAAGGCGGGAGGAGGCGGTGCGGTGAGCGCTCACGAGACGGTGCGGGTTCGGCACGAGGACGGTGCCTGGTGGGTTACTTTGAACCGTCCGCCCCACAACGTGCTGACCATCGCCATGATGCGGGAACTGGCCCAGGTCCTGGAGCGGGCCGTCCTGGACCCTACCGCCCGCGCCGTGGTGCTGGCCGCGGAGGGCCGGTCATTCTGTGCCGGCGTGGATGTGGCGGAACACACCGCCGAGCACGTGGGTGAGATGTTGGAAGTGTTTCACGGGCTGTGCCGCCGCCTCGCCGACTCCGACGTCCCCACCGTGGCGGCTGTGGGTGGGGCGGCCCTGGGTGGCGGCTGCGAGCTCGTTGCCCTGTGCGACGTGGTGCTGGCCAGTGAGGTGGCCACCTTTGGACAGCCGGAGATCCGGGTGGGCGTGTTTCCCCCTGTGGCGGCGGCCAGCTTTCTGGCGTTGCTGGGCAAGGGGGGCCTTGCGCCCCTTCTCACCGGGGAGGTGCTGACGGCCCAGCGAGCGCAACAATTGGGCCTCGTAACGGAGGTGGTGCCGGCGGGGGAGCTGGAGGCGGCGGTGCGCCGGCGAGTGGAGCAACTGGCGGCCCACAGCGCGGCGGTCCTCCGCCTGGCCAAGCGCGCCGCCGTGGCCTCCTTCCGGCGGCAGTTCGCACAGGCCCTGGAAGAGGCAGAGCGCGTATACCTGGACCTGCTGATGCGCACGGAAGACGCCCACGAAGGGCTGGGGGCGTTTCTGGAGAAGCGCAAGCCCGCTTGGCAGCATCGGTAAAGGGGGCGGTGGCCATGGGGATGGGGCGGGTACAGATCACACCGTCGAGTCGGCGGGAGCCGGAGGTAGCCCAGGTTCTTCGGGAGGCCCTGGAGCGGGCCGCTGAGGCGGTCATGGCGGTGGACGGCCGGCAGCGGGTCGTGCTGTGGAACGCGGCCGCGGAAAAGCTTTTGGGCTGGCGCAGGGACGAGGTGATCGGCCGCCCCTGTCACCGGGTGGTAACCGGCCACGACCGCGACGGGCACCTGGTGTGCTGTCCTGGCTGCCCCGAGTTCGTGATGGCCCGCACAGGTGAACCCATTCCCCCGAAGGACGTGTGCTATCGTTGCCGGGACGGCCGGTACGTGTGGGTAAACCAGAGCAGCCTGGTGGTGCGGGTGGGACCCGGTGAGGACGAGCAGTGGGTCGTACACATGTTCCGGGACATCACCGGCCAGCGCCGGGTGGAGGAGCTCGTTGAACTGTTAACCCACCGGGAAGGCTACGGGTCTGGACCGTCTAGCGATCAACCCCTTACCCGCCGGGAGCGGGAAGTGCTGGGCATGCTGGCCCAGGGGATGGACACCCAGGCCATCGCGGGGGCGCTGTTCGTGTCCACGGCTACGGTGCGAAACCACATCCAGAACCTCATGCGCAAACTGGGTGCCCACACCCGAGCCGAGGCGGTGGCGCGCGCCTTGAGAGAGGGGCTCTTCCCGCCTCAGGCCCTGCTGATGCAGCCGCATCAGAAAAAATGAAGCATCCGCGGCATTGGTAGGTGGTGGTGGCTGCAGTAGGGTTTGACTGACCGGTCGGATAGGTAGGCGGTCATGGAGCTGGAGCGGATTTTTGACGACCTGAGGAGTTTGGTAGAGGATCCCAATTTCCCCGCGGTCCGGCGGTGGCTGGAAGCCAACCCTCAGGGCAAGGTGGTGGGGCATTTCCAGGTGTTCTTCCCGGAAGAGGTCGCCCACGCGGCGGGGGCCCTGCCCGTGAAGATCGCCGGGGCCGGCGGCACCGTACAAGTCCGGCAGGCGGACGCCCGCATCGCGGCCTTCGTGTGCTCCATCGTGCGCAGCTCCCTGGAACTGGCCCTCTCAGGGCGGCTGGACTTTGTCAGCCTCATGGTGATGCCCAACATCTGCGACGCGATCCGCAACGGGTGCGGCGTGTGGGTCCGGAGCTTCCCCTCCATGCGGGTGGAGACCCTCTACCATCCCCACAACGCCCGAAGCGCTCACGCGGTCTCCTACCTAGCCGGCGAGTATCGCCGGATCGGTCGCGTGGTGGAGGAGGTGACCGGCCGGCGCATCACCGAGGACGCCCTGCGCGCGAGCATCGCCCTGTTCAACGAGAACCGCCGGCTGCTGCGGGAGGTGTACCGGATCAAGCGGGAGACCCCGTGGCTGTTGTCTGCGGTGGAGAGTTATCTCCTGGTCCGGTCCGCGGGGTTGATGCCCCGGGAAGAGCACAACGCCCTGTTGCGCCGGGTCCTGGAGCTGCTGCCCCAACGGCCCGCCAAGAAGCAGGACCGGATCCGGGTGGTCCTGGAGGGCGGGTTCTGCGAGCAGCCGCCCCTGGACATGCTGGCGGTGATCCAGAACGCCTGCTACATCGTGGACGACGACCTCATGATCGGCCTGCGCTGGCTCACGCAGGACGTGCCCCTGGAGGGCGACCCCTGGTGGAACCTGGCGCACAGCTACGTCCACCGCAGCAGCTACAGCCCCGTGCAGCGGGACCCCCACAAGCCCAAGGCCGAGATGCTCCTGCAGCGGATCCG
>JBEQAH010000187.1:0-4250 GCA_041640435.1 bacterium
TGCGGTGGTCCAAGTCCCGCTCTTCGTGGAGCGGGGGGATCGAATTCGCGTGGACACCCGCACCGGGCTCTACCTGGAGCGAGTTCGTTAGCCTACCGAGGGAGGGAGGAAGCAGGATGAGGACGAGTGTCGTGGCGGCGGTGTTAGCGATCGCCTGCGCCCTGGGGCTCGTCGCGGGGAGTGCCCTGGCCCAGGCGCAGCAGGTGATCGTCCTCACGTCGTTTCCCCGGGAGCTGTTCGAAGCCTACAAGGCCGCCTTCGAGCGGGCCAACCCCGGATGGACCGTGGTGGTGGTGTCCAAGCCTACCACGGCGGGGATCACCCAGATCCGAGAGCGCGCGGGCCGGCCGGACGTGGACGTCTTCTGGGCCAGTGCGGTGGACGCCTTCGTGTACCTGAAGGAGAACAACCTGCTGGAACGGTACACGCCGCCCGCGGAGCTCCGGCGGGGCATCCCGGACCGGGTCGCCGGCTTCCCCATCAACGACCCGGACGGGTACTTCGTGGGTTTCGCCGTGAGCGGCTACGGGATCATGTGGAACACCGCCTACCTGGAGCGTCGCCGGCTGCCCGAGCCGAAGGAGTGGGAGGATCTGCTGGCCCCGGTGTACTTCGGACACCTGATCATGTCCACCCCCTCCCGGAGCGGCACCACGCACCTGACCGTGGAGACCCTGCTGCAGGGGTACGGATGGAACCGCGGCTGGCAACTCCTGTTGCAGATGGCGGGCAACATGGGTGCGCTCACGGAGCGGTCCTTCGGCGTTCCTGAAGCGGTCATCGCGGGCCAGTACGGGATCGGGATCGTCATCGACTTCTTCGGACTCTCCGCCATCGCCTCGGGGCAGCCCGTGCGTTTCGTCTACCCGCGGGTCACCTCCCTGGTGCCGGCGAACGTGGGGATCGTACGCGGCGCTCCGAATCCGGAGGGCGCCCGGCGGTTCGTCAACTACCTGCTGAGCGACGACGGCCAGCGGTTGCTGTTCCGCCCGGAGATCGGACGGCTGCCCGTGCGGGCGAGCCTTTACGCGCAGGCTCCGAAGGGATTCCCCAACCCCTTCCGGATGAGCCCCGGGGTGCGGTTTGACGCAGCCCTCTCGGCCGCGCGCTACCAGCTGGTCACGCGCCTGTTCGACCAGGTGGTCACCTTCCGGCACGCGGAACTCCGGCGGGCCTGGGAAGCCATCTACGCCGCGCAGCGAGCGGTGGAGGAGGCACGGCGGCAGGGACGGGACGTGGCCCAGGCGGAGAGGCTGCTCCGCCAGGCCCAGGCCTCCGCGCGCCTGGTGCCGGTGAGTGAGGCCACGGCCATGGAGATCGCCCAGCAGGTGGACCGCGACCCAGCGTATCGGGCTGCGAAGGAGCGGGAGTGGGAGGCTCTGGCCCGCCAGGCCTACGGCCGGGCTCTGCAACTGGCCACCGAGGCAGCCCAAGCCGCACGCGGTCGCTAGGTTCAGGTGGCTTCTCCCGCGGTGGCGTCCCCTCCCGCAGCCCCCGCGCGCCGGGGACTGCGGTGGCGGTACGACCCGGTCCAACTGGGGTTGTACGCGCTGCTGCTGGGCGTTGTGGCTCTCTTGGTGGTGCTCCCCTTGGCCTCCGTGCTCCGGGGCGCCTTCGCCGACGCCAGCGGGTTCACGCTGTCGCACGTGGTGCGGTTCTTCTACACGCCCCTGTACCTGGAGTCGCTGCGGAACAGCCTGATCGTGGGTGCCGCCGCCACTCTGGTCGCCAGCGTCCTGGCGACCCCACCCGCATTCCTGCTGGCTCGCTACCACTTCCCGGGCCGCACCCTGCTTCTGACCTGGCTGACGGTACCGTTGGTGATCCCTCCCTTTGTGGGAGCCATCGGCCTGAATCAGACGTTGGGGCGGGCCGGCGCGCTGACCCTGCTGCTGGAGGATCACCTGGGCGTATCCTTCGTGGCTGCAGAAGGCCTGCGGGGCGTGGTCCTGGCCCACGCCCTGCACTACTTCCCCTTTATTCTGCTGACCGTCACGGGTGCGCTGGCGAATCTGGATCCGAGCCTGGAGGAGGCGGCCAAGGTGGGAGGGGCGCGAGGGATGCGGCTTCTCCGTCGCGTGACGCTCCCTCTGGTGGCGCCCGCTTACGCCGCAGGTGCCATTCTGGTGTTCGTGCGCGCCACCGACGACCTGGGAACTCCCCTCATCCTGAACGTGAAGAACATGCTGGGACCCCAGGCGTACTTCCGCGTCACCACCATTGCGCGGGATGATCCGGACGGGTATGCCATCTCGGTGGTCATGCTCGGCTTGGCCCTCGTGGCGGTGTGGGGTGCAACCCGTTTGGGCCGGCGTCGCGAGGTGGCAACCCTGGCCACGGGCACAAGCCAGCCAGGCCAGCCGCTGCGGGGGGTGGGGGCTTGGGCGCTCGTGGCGTTCTCGCTGCTTGTGGGTGGCCTTGGCTTACTGCCCCACCTGGGAGTGCTCCTGCTGTCGGTGAGCCGGGTGTGGAGTCTCACGTACCTGCCCACCGGGTACACCCTGGACCATTACGCGGAGATTCTGTTCCGCGCGCCCCAGTTCGTCCAGAACACGCTGCTCTACAGCGCCACCGCAGCGGTGTTCGCGGTGGCGGTAGCCCTGGGGATCACCTACCTCCAGTACCGGGGCCGGGTGCCCGCGCCGGGGCTGCTGGACTTCGCAGCGACCGCACCCATCGCGGTTCCCGGGGTCGTCCTCGGGATCGGCTTCCTCCGCACGTTCGACCGCTGGACGTTGCCGGGGATCGGTGTCCCCCTCACCGCCCTGTGGCTGGTCTTCCCGCTCCTGTACGTGGCGCGTCGGCTTCCGTACGCGGTGCGCGCAACGTCGGCAGCCATGGCGCAAGTTCACCCGGCCCTGGAGGAGGCTGCGGCGGTGAGTGGGGCGCGGAGGTGGCGGACCTTCCGACGGGTAACCCTGCCCCTGCTCTTGGGCGGGGCGGTGGCCGCAGGCGTGCTGGTGTTCGTGACGGCCGCGGTGGAGTTCAGCGCCACCGTTCTGCTGATCAACCGGGTGGAGCAGAGTCCCCTGAGCTACGGCATCTACCTGTACGCGCAGAGCCCGCGCGGCCGCGGGGCCGCGGCCGCCCTGGGAACGGTGGCCATCCTCCTGGTGGCCGTGGGGACGTACGTGGCGAACCGAGTGGGAGGCAAGCGGCCCGCGCTGGCGCTTTGATCGGAGGGAGGTCGGATGGCAGAGGACAGCGCGCAGGCGGTGTCGGTGGAGCTTGAACGGATCGGCAAGCGGTTCGCGAACACCCCGGCCGTGCGCGAGCTTTCCCTGGCCGTGGCGCGAGGCGAACTGTTCACCTTACTGGGGCCCAGCGGCTGCGGCAAAAGCACCACGCTGAGGATCGTAGCGGGACTGCTGGAACCCGACGAGGGAAGGGTCTACTTCGACCGCCGGGATGTGACGCGGCTGCCTCCGTGGGAACGCCACCTCGGCATGGTCTTCCAGAACTACGCCCTGTGGCCGCACATGACCGTGTTTGAGAACGTGGCCTTTGGGCTGGTAGAGCGCCGCGTGCCAGCCCCGGAGGTGCGCCGCCGGGTGGGGGAGGCCCTGGAGATGGTGGGACTGGCGGGGATGGAGGCGCGGTTCCCGTCCCAACTTTCGGGCGGTCAACAGCAGCGGGTGGCCTTGGCCCGAGCCCTGGTGGTGCGGCCACGGTTGTTGCTCCTGGATGAGCCCTTTAGCAACCTGGACGCGAAGCTCCGCGTCCAGATGAGGGCGGAGCTGGCCCGCCTGCAACGAGAGCTGCGGATTACCACCCTCTACGTGACCCACGATCAGGAAGAGGCCCTGGTGCTCTCCGACCGCATGGCCCTCCTCCACTCCGGACGCTTGGTCCAGGTTGGCTCTCCCAGGGAGCTGTACGAACGCCCCGCCGAGCCGTTCGTGGCGGACTTTCTGGGCGGGGCGAACCTCTTGGAGGGAGTGGTGGCCCGAGTCGGCTCCGGCGAAGCGGAGGTCCAGGTGGCGGGTGTGCGGGTCGCGCTGCCCCTCGAGACCCCTCTGGACCCGGGTGCGCGGGTTTTGGTGTCGGTACGCCCTGAACACCTCCGGATTTCCTCGGACGGAGACCCGGCCGCGCTCGCGGGAGTCGTGCGAGTCACCAACTACCTGGGCTGGACGATGCAGGCCGAGGTGGAACTGCACGGCGGCACCCGAGTCCAGGTGCGGGGGCTTGACCCGGCCGCCGGCCTGCGGCCGGGCGAGAGGGTGCTCCTGCGGCTCGATCCCCAGAGG
>JBEQAH010000188.1:0-4214 GCA_041640435.1 bacterium
GTCGGCGCCGTCACCCGGCTGTGGGGGTTCGACTACACTTTCACCCTGCGCCACCTGCAGGACCTTTACCCCCAGGGCTGGCAGGTCCTGCGGACCACGGTGCTTCTCTCCGCCTACGCCGCGCTCCCCTCCATGGCCGTCGGGTTTCTCATCGGCTACCTGGTGAGCCGGCTGTCCTTCCCGGGTCGGCGCGCGTTGGAGTTCAGTGCCATGCTGTCGTTCGCCACACCCGGCACCGTCATGGGGATCGGCTACGTGCTGGCCTTCAACCAGGGGCCGCTGCTCCTCACCGGCACTGAGCTGGTGATCGTCCTGGCCTTCGTGTTCCGGAACATGCCGGTGGCGATCCGGGCCGCGGTGGCGGCCCTGGAGCAGATCGACCGGGCCCTGGAGGAGGCGAGCACGGTCCTGCGGGCTGGCGCCACCACCACCCTGCGACGGGTCGTGGTGCCTCTGGCGGGGTCCGCACTGCTGTCAGGCTTGGTCTTCGCCTTCGTGCGGGCCATGACCGCGGTGAGCCAGGTGATCTTCCTCATCACGCCGCAGCACAACCTGGCCACCACGCAGATTCTTTCGTACTTGGAGTACGGCAGCCAGGGGCGGGGCGCTGCCCTGGCCTCGGTGCTCACTCTGTTGTTGGTGGCGGTGGTGGTCGGCCTGCAGCTCGGTCACCGGAGGCTGGAGGCTCGGCTGGCGCCTGTGGGAGCGGGGTGAGGGACGTGGGCGTTTCGGTCCGGCTTGTGGGCGTAACCAAGCGGTTCGGACCCGTGGTGGCCGTGGATCGGGTGGATCTGGAGGTGCCGGAGGGCAAGTTGGTGACGCTCCTCGGCCCCTCGGGGTGCGGGAAGACTACGACCCTGCGGATCGTGGCTGGGTTGGAGCGGCCCACCAGCGGTCGGGTGTGGATCGCCGACGAGGATGTGACCGACCTCCCCGCGGCGCGGCGCGGGGTGACCATGGTGTTCCAGTCCTACGCCCTGTTCCCCCACCTGACCGTGTTTGAGAACGTGGCGTACGGCCTTCGGGTGCAGCGGCTACGTTCTCAGGAGATCCGGCAGAGGGTGCTGGAGGCGCTGGAACTGGTGGGGCTTCCTCAGGTCGCGGATCGCTACCCCGCCCAGCTCAGCGGCGGCCAGCAGCAGCGTGTGGCCTTGGCCCGGGCTCTCGTCATGCAGCCGCGGGTGTTGTTGTTCGACGAGCCACTCAGCAACCTAGACGCCAAGCTGCGCCGAAGGGTCCGGGCGGAGATCCGGACGCTGCAGCAGCGCCTGGGGATTACCAGCATGTACGTGACCCACGACCAGTCGGAGGCCCTGGCGCTTTCGGACGTGGTGGTGGTGATGAACGAAGGTCGCGTGGAGCAGGTGGGCACACCTGAGGAGGTGTATCGGAAGCCCGCCACCCGGTTCGTGGCGGATTTCATCGGCGAGGCGAACCTGCTGGCCGCGGCCTACCGGGACGGCGGGGTGGAGGTCGCTGGGTACCGCTTCCCGTTTACCCAGGACGGCGTACGCGAGGGGCCCGTGACCCTCATGGTGCGACCGGAGGCGGTGCTTCTGGTGCCGGACGGTGGCGGGCTTCCCGGGTCGGTGCGCGCCGCGTTCTTCCTGGGGACCTCGGTGGAGTACCTGGTGGAGACGCCCGCGGGCGAGCTGGTGGCGAGCCGGCCGTACCGGGAGGGACGGGGACTGCAACCTGGCCAGGAAGTGCGCGTGCAGTTCGATGGCGCAGGCGCCTACCTGCTTCCGGCGCCAGACGGGGAGGTGGGAGCGAAGGAGGCGTGAGGCCGTGAGGTGCCGAGAACACGGAAGGGAGGTGGAAAGGGTGAGGGGAGTCAGCTGGAAGGTGAGCGTTGTACTGTTGATGTTCGCCGCGTGGGCAGCAAGTGCAGGGGCGGCCCAGACCCGGACGGTGACGATCCAGGCTTGGACCATCGGGCCGGACAACCCGTCCGTCACGCGGTTCACCAACCTGCAGACCGCCGCGGAGCGGCTGAACCGGGAGCTGGCGCGGGAGGGCTCGGGTGTGCAGGTGCGGGTGGACGGGTTCTTCGACACCACGGACTGGGATCCGTACCTACGGCGTGTGCTGCTGGCTTTCCAAAGCGGCAACGCACCGGACATCGTGCAGGCCTCCGCAGCTCTGAGCGCCACATGGGCCGCGGGCGGCTTCATCGCACCGTTGGACGCCGCGATCCAGCGGCACCCGCAGTTCAAGGACGTCATCCCCACCCTGTGGCAGGCGGTGCGGTTCCGCGGCCAGACGTGGGGCATCCCCCAGGATACGGAAGCGCG
This sequence comes from bacterium, assembly GCA_041640435.1. Taxonomy (GTDB): domain Bacteria; phylum Sysuimicrobiota; class Sysuimicrobiia; order Sysuimicrobiales; family Sysuimicrobiaceae; genus Tepidifontimicrobium. The sequence continues at coordinate 2,295 of JBEQAH010000188.1, forward strand.
ACCCCTGTACTTCAACAAGACGTTGCTCAAGCGGCTCGGCTGGACGGACGCGCAGATCTCAAGCCTGCCGCAGCGGATCGCCCGGGGTGAGTTCACGTGGGACGACGTGCTCGCCGTGGCCCGAGAGGCCCGGGAGAAGAACGTGGTGGCTGCCGGAAAGGGCTACTACCACCGGCCCCGCAACGGCCCGGACTTCGTCCTCTGGTACCGCTCCTTCGGCGGCCGTGACTACGACCCTCAGAGCGGCAAGCTGGTGTTCAACCGGGAAGCCGCCCTGCGATACTTCCGCTGGCTGCGGGGCGCGGTGGACGCCGGAGTCCTGGAACGGGACCGGCTCAACAACGACTGGAACCGGTTCCACCAGCCCATCACCGACGGGCAGGTCCTCTTCTTCTCTGGCGGCACGTGGAACTGGGCGGAGTGGGAGAGCCAGTGGGTGCGGCAGAAGGGCGGGGAAGCGTGGCTGTGGGAGAACTTCGGGTTCGGCCCCACGCCCACCTACCGCCGCGGCGGGCGGGCCATCACCCTGTCCAACCCGCAGGCGTACATGATCAGCCAAGCGTCCCGCAACAAGGACCTGGCAATCAGGCTGCTGGCGCATGTGACGGTGCCGGACCTGGATGCAAAGCACGCCGTGGGGAGTGCCCACCTGCCCATCCTCCAGCGCACCGCGCGGCTGATTCAGGACCGGTTCGTGCGGGAGAGCAGCTGGCTGTCGGAGTACACGACCTTCCTGCCCCCCCACCCCGACCTGCCGCGGTGGCAGGACGCGCTGTTCCGGGGAGTCTCGGCGGTGGAGTCCGGGAGCGCCACCCCCGAGCAGGCAGTGGAGCTGGTGGCGCAGGAGATGCAGCGGGTGCTGCGGGACCAGTTAATCCTGGAGTAAGTGATCGACGATGCAGGGGGCGGCACGGGCGGCGGTGGCGGCGCAGGCCCGACGGCGGGCGTGGCGGGGGCTGTGGGTCCCCTTCCTGTTCCTTCTGCCCGCCACCCTGCTCGTGTCGCTGTTCTACCTGCTCCCCGTGGCCACCACCCTGTACTTGTCCTTCACCGACATCTCCACGGTAACGTTCCGGAACCCCCAGTGGGTCGGCTGGGAGAACTACCGGGACCTGGTCCGCGACCCCTTTCTGGGTCGGATCCTCGGGAACACGGCCCGGTACGTGTCGCTGACCCTGGCCTTCAACATCGGCGTGGGTCTGCTCCTGGCTCTGCTCACCTCCCACGTGCCGGAACAGGCGGGCGACTCCATTCGGGCTCTGTGGCTGTTGCCCCGGATTCTCCCGCCGGTGGTGTACGTCTTGATCTGGCAGGGGCTGACCCGTGAGTCGCCCTTCGGACTCGTGAGCAACGTGCTGGGGGTGTCGCGCAACTGGATCACCGCACAGCCGTGGACGGTGATCGTGCTGGCCAACGGCATGGTGGGCGCCTCCTTCGGGATGCTGCTGTTCACCTCCGCCATCCGGTCCATCCCCGCGGAGCTCTTCTACGCCGCCGCGGTGGACGGGGCTACGGCGTGGCAGACGGTGCGGCGCGTGATCCTACCGTTGCTTCGCTGGCCCCTGCTGTTCGCCACCGCTTACCAGACCCTGTCCCTCCTCACGTCGTTCGAATACATCCTGCTCCTTACCGATGGCGGGCCGGGCTTCTACACGACCACGGTGTGGTCTCTGCACGCGTACAAGCTGGCTCTCTCCAACTACTTCGGGAACGTGCAGTTCGGGATGGGGGCGGCCATGGCCGCGGTCCTGGTGGTGGTCGGGGTGGGGGTCTCGGTGCTGTACCTGAGGCTGTTCAACTTCAGGGCTTTGGTGGGCGAGCCGAAGATCGAGGTGAACTGATGCCCCTGTTGCCGGTACGGTGGCGGTGGTTGGTGGCCGTGGGCTTTCTGTGGTGCACCCCGATCCTTGCCGGGGTGGC
>JBEQAH010000189.1:0-4195 GCA_041640435.1 bacterium
AGGCCAAGATCCTCCCCGCGGATCTCCAGACCCAGACCCCGTTCGGTGGCGTGGGCGTACACCGTGGCGCGAAACCCCATCCTGTTGAGCAGCTCGCGCGCGATCTCGCTAGCGGCCTGCAGGGTCGCCGCGTCCGCGGGCTCGTCGACCACCGCCGAGCGCGGCACCACCCGCACCCGTGCCTCCCGCGCGCCGATCCCGAACACGCCCCGGGACCCTTCGTCCAGGACATGGATCTCCGCCTCGTCGCGGGTGAGCCCTGCCCGCTCCAGCGCCAAGGCGATCGCTTCCTCCACCGTACGGCCCGAGGCCACAACCTCCCTCACGCCCGTTCCACCTCCGCCTTCGCAGCCTTCCGGCGCCGCGGAGCCTGTTCCCCGCCCGGCCCCTTCCGCGCTATCCCCACCACGCTCAGGTACTCGGCGATGTACGCCAGGGTGGAGCAGAACCAGTACAGGGAGAGCCCCACAGCGAAGTTCAAGCTGAACCACGCGATGAGGAATGGCATGAAGAGGAACAGGCGCGCCTGCTGCGGGTCGGTCACCGAAACCTTCTGCTGCAGGTACGTGGAAACCCCGATGAGCACGGGCACCGCCCCGTACGCCACCACCGCGCCCCACCCGTACTGCCCGGGGTCGCTCAGCACCGTCATGGGGTGCACGAGCAGGTCCCAGGGCCCGAAGGGGACGGTCTTCAACACCTGCCCGCCCCGGGACACGAAGTAGGCCGGGTCGCTCAACACCCGGTACAGCGCGAAGAGCACGGGCATCTGCAGCAGCATGGGCAGGCATCCCCCGAAGGGGTTCACCCCGTGCGCCCGGTACAGGTCCATCATCTCCTTGTTCAGGCGTTGAGGGTCGTCCTTGAACTTCCGCTGAAGTGCCTGCAGATGGGGCTGCAGCTTCTGCATCTCCTTCATCGACCGCAGCTGTCGCCGCGTCAGAGGGTGCAGCACCAACTTGACGATCAGCGTGAGGGCGATGATGGCCCACCCGTACGAGCCTGTGTGCTCGTACAGGAAGCGCAGCAACCCCGCCATCTGCGCCACAAGCCAGCCGAACAAGGAACCCTCCTCAGAAGTGTGCTAGGGCACCGGATCGAACCCGCCCGGGGCAAAGGGGTGGCAGCGCAACAACCTCCGCACGGCCAGCCACAGGCCTCGCACAGCTCCATACCGGGCCACCGCCTGCGCCGCGTACTCGGAGCACGTGGGGAAGTACCGGCACGTACGGGGGGTCCACGACGACACCGCCCTCTGGTAGACGCGGATCAGGGTCACCAACACCCGCGCCGTCATGTTTCCACCTCCGCCACCGCGCCCAGCGCCCGCAGCAGCTCTTCCACCTCGGCTCGCAGCTCCCAAAAGTCCGCACGCGCCGAAGCCGGCCGTGCCACCACCACCAGCTCCTGCCCCGGTGAGAGGGCGAGCTGACGGAGGATTTCGCGGATCCGCCTCCGAACCCGGTTGCGCACCACCGCCCGCCCGACCCGGCCGCCCACGACCACGCCGACCCGCGCAGGCCCCTCGGCCGCCCGCCGGTACGCCACCACCGCTGCGCCGGACCGCCGCCGCCCTTCTGCGTACACCCGCTGGAATTCCCGCGCGGTGCGCAGACGCTGCGCCCTCACCCGGCCGTCCCGCCGCCCGGTCAGACCGTAAGCCGCTTGCGTCCTGCCTGCCTGCGCCTCCGCAGAACGTTGCGGCCCCCTGGGGTCCGCATTCGGGCCAAAAACCCGTGGGTCCTCTTCCTGCGGCGCCGCTTGGGTTGGTAGGTTCGCTTCACCGCCGCCTCCTCGGCCCAAGACCGCCGGTAGTATACCAGCCCCCCTCCGCTCGGGCTAGGCGGACGGGCCCTGTGGGTAACCTGTCCGTAAATCCCCCCTTGTCCACAATCTAACACGGCCGCGCTCACCTTTCCTTGCACTCAGCTGGACGCACCGCCGAGTGGATCCAGGATACCCACAGGTTTTTCACCACTTGTGGATAAGCCGCACAAGCCGCGGCCGCCTTGCAGTGCGCCGCTGCCTCCGCCCCGCCCGCCTTCCTTCGCAGCTCACCCCCGACCCCGCGGATCGCAGTTTTCATCCCTTGCGCCCCAACGAAAAGGTCTCTGGTGAAATCCGTGGAAAGATTCCTACGGACGAGGTCCTGCGGAGGACATCTCTCGTGGTTGCCCAACACGTCCCGAGCGGGGGCTAGGATGTCGCTGCGCGACCTCCTGACCCAGATCCTGGAGGAACGGGAGGGGCGTCGCGAGCCCGAAGGCCCGCCCGAGGTGCGCCTGGCCGTGTACGACTCGCCACTCGCAGAACCGCGGGTGATCTCGCTCTCCAGCGACGACTTTCACGACCTGGTGGGTCGGCTCGCGGCGGCCACCTTCGACCACGCGCAGCGCCGCGGCGGCCGCATCCCCTACGTGGTGATCCGCGAGATCGTAGAGAACCTGATCCACGCCTACTTCCGCAGCGCCGTGGTCACCGTCAGCGAGGACGGCAACACCATCCGGATCTCCGACCAGGGGCCGGGGATCCCGGACAAGGAACGCGCCCTGCAACCCGGGTTCACCACCGCCACCCCCACCATGCGCAGGGTCATCCGCGGCGTGGGTTCCGGGTTGCCCGTGGCCAGGGAGCAGCTCAGCTTCCTCGGAGGCGCCATCACCCTAGAGGACAACCTCACCGGCGGGACGGTGGTAACGCTGCGGATCAGCCCCCAGCCCGCAGCCCAGCCGGCGCTCGCCGCACCTCCGACCCGCGCGCTCACGGAGCGACAGCGACGGGTCTTGCTCTTCGTGGCCGAGATGGGCAGCGCCGGACCCACCGCGGTCGCCAAGGACCTCGGCATCAGCCTGACCACCGCGTATCGCGAGCTACAGGCTCTCGAGGCGCAAGGGCTGCTGCGCGCCCACGCAGGGGGGAGGCGCACCCTAACAGAGCAAGGAGTCCGGACCGTGGACGAGTTGTTCAAGTCGAAACCCTGATCGCTTCCACCCGCCCCCCGGGCGGTGCTAGTGTAGGCGACGTCCACCCAGGAGGAACGCCCATGGACACCGCGTCCCCCCTGACCCCTTCCGTTGCGCAGCAGGTGTGGCAGGAGGCGCTGGCGCGCCTCCAGGAGCGCCTGGGTCGGCCCGGACTGGGTGTGGAGATCTTCCTCAAGAGCGCCCGGGCCCTGGTGTTGGAAGACGAAGCTCTGCTGGTGGCCGTCCCCAACGCCATGGCGAAGGAGTGGGTGGAGCAGCGCTACCTGCCAGCCCTCCGGGAGGAGCTCCACCAGGTCCTGGGCCGCCCCACGGACGTGCGCGTCGTGATCTCCGACGAACCCGCGGTGCCCGACCGGCCCGCCCTCCGCCGGCCCACGCCCGCGCTCGAGGGCATGCACCTGTCGCCCCGCTACACCTTCGAGACCTTCGTGGTCGGATCCGGAAACCGCTTCGCCCACGCCGCCGCCCTGGCGGTGGCGGACTCGCCCGCCCGCGCCTACAACCCTCTGTTCATCTACGGCGGCGTGGGCCTCGGCAAGACCCACCTCCTGCAGGCCATCGCCCACCGTCTCCTGGGAAACCCGCATCCCGTCCGGATCTTCTACTGCACCGGTGAGAAGTTCACCAACGAGGTCATCAGCGCCATCCAGGGTGGCCGCACGGAGGACCTCCGGCGCAAGTACCGCAGCGTGGACGTCCTGCTCATCGACGACATCCAGTTCATCGCGGGCAAGCCCAGCACCCAGGAGGAGTTCTTCCACACCTTCAACGCGCTGCACGAATCGGGCAAGCAGATCATCCTCACCTCTGACCGCCCCCCGAAGGAGATCCCCACCCTGGAGGACCGCCTCCGGTCCCGCTTCGCCTGGGGCCTGATCGCCGACGTGCAGCCCCCGGACTACGAAACCCGGGTGGCCATCCTGCGCAAGAAGGCCGACCTGGAGCGACTGAGCCTGCCCCACGACGTGGCGGAGTTCATCGCCCAGCACTTCCCGTCCAACATCCGGGAGCTGGAGGGCGCGCTGGTGCGCGTGGTGGCCTACGCCACCCTCACCCGCGTTCCCCTCTCCGTGGAGCTGGCCAAGGATGTCCTGCGCGACATCCTGCCCCAGCACCGCCCCCAGCCCATCACCATCGCGGGCATCCAGCGGGTGGTGGCCGAGCACTTCGGCCTCCGCCTGGACGACATGAAGGCGAAACGCCGCACCAAG
>JBEQAH010000190.1:0-4194 GCA_041640435.1 bacterium
AACGGGGGCTGGTCCGGGCTGGGTGCGCGGTAGAAGGTCCCCACCATGGGCGCGTGCACCGGGACCCAACGGGTTTGGGGCTCCCCCGCGTCCGCGGACGGTACCGGAGCGGGTGCGGGCACCGGAGCGGGTGCGGGCACCGCCGGGGCGTTCAGGGCTCGCGGAGCCTTCCGGATGGCCACCCGCAGATGTCCGGCTTCCACCTCCAGCTCTGTGATGTCGGCCTCGCTGGCGATCCGGACCAACTCCCGGATCTCCTCGAAGTTCAGGGAGCGCTTTTCGTCCTCCGACACGCTACACCCCTGGCGCGCCCGGCTCGGGGGAGGGGCCCGGGGCGAACCCGAACCGGCCCATCCTCCGGTACTTATCGTAACGGCGGGCTAGGCGCTCTTCCGGCGGCAGGGCCCGAACCTGAGCCAGGGCGCGGCTCAGGGCGTCCAGGAGCGCCGAGCACGCCGCCTCGGGGTCCAGGTGGGCACCGCCGAGCGGCTCGGGCACCACCTCGTCCACCACGCCGAACTCGTACAGGTCGCGGGCGGTGAGCTTCAGCGCCGCCGCGGCGTCCTCCTTGCGCGATGCGTCCCGCCACAGGATAGCTGCGCAGCCCTCCGGGGAGATCACGGAGTAGATGGCGTACTGCATCATGAGCACGCGGTCGCCCACGGCGATGGCCAGGGCACCGCCACTCCCGCCTTCACCGGTAATGGCCACCACGGTGGGCGACCGCAGCTGGGCCATGGTGAGGAGGCTACGGGCGATGGCTTCCGCCTGCCCGCGCTCTTCCGCCTCGATCCCCGGGTACGCGGCGGGCGTGTCCACGAGGGCGATGACCGGGAGGCCCCGCTTTTCCGCCAGCCGCATCACCCGCACCGCCTTCCGGTACCCTTCCGGGTTTGGCATCCCCCAGCGGCGGTGCAGGTTCTCGCGGGTGTCCTTGCCTTTGTGATGTCCCACGATGGCCACCGACTCCCCCAGGAACCGCCCCAGCCCGCAGAACAACGCCGGATCGTCCGCGAAGAGGCGGTCGCCGTGCAACTCCACTACGTCGGTGAACAGCCGCTGGAGGTAGTCGGCCAGCTTGGGACGTTGCGGGTGGCGGGCGGCCTGGACGATCTGCCAGGGCGTGGGGTCGCGCCACAACTCCTCCCGCAGGGCCTCCGCCCTCGCCCGCAGGACTTCCTGCAGCTCCGCGGCCGCCCCGGTCCCCCGCGCCAGCTCCTGCTCGAGGCGCTCCAGCTCTCGCTCCCGCTCGGCCCGCTCCTCCGACGCGCTACGCACCGCCGTCCTCCTGGCACCGCAGCAGCCTCAATAGCCGCGCCACGGTATCCTTGAGCTCCGCCCGCGGGACGATCAGGTCCACCATGCCGTGCTGCAGCAGAAACTCGGCACTCTGAAACCCTTCCGGCAGCTTCTGGCGGATGGTCTGCTCGATGACGCGCGCCCCCGCGAACCCGATGAGGGCTCCAGGTTCCGCCACGTGCACGTCCCCCAGCATGGCGAAGGAGGCTGTGGTCCCTCCCGTGGTGGGGTCACACAGCACGGAGACAAACGGCAGGCCGGCCTCGTGCAGGCGCCCCACCGCCGCGGCGGTCTTGGCAAGTTGCATCAGGGACAGGACACCCTCCTGCATGCGGGCGCCGCCGCTGGCACTACAGGTCACCACGGGCAGCCCGAGCGCCGCCGCCCGCTCAAACAGCCGCGCGATCTTCTCGCCCACGACAGACCCCATGCTCCCGCCGAGGAAATCGAAGTCCATCACCCCCACGGCTGCAGGGATACCCCCGATGCGCCCTCGCCCCGTGAGCACCGCTTCAGCGCGGCCCGTGCGCTCTACCGCCTCCCGGTAGCGCTCGGCGTAGCCGGGGAACCCCAGCGGGTCTTCCGAGCGCAGGTCCGCGTCCCACTCCTCGAACGTTCCCTCGTCTACCATGAGGTGCAGGCGTTCCGGTCCGCTCAGCCGGTGGTGGTGGCCGCACTTGGGGCAAACCTTCAGGTTGCGTTCCAGCTCCTTGCGGTACACCAGCTGCGCGCAGCGGGGGCACTTGGTCCACAGTCCCGCGGGCAGGTCGCGGCGCTCCACAGACTCGTACTTGGGTCGGCGCAGCCAGTTGAGCACGCAGGGGGCTTTCTTGTCCACGCCCTGGGAATCCTGCCCGCGGACCGGGCCACAATGGACCACGGAGGTGCGGGATGAGATCAGGGGGCTGGTGGATCCTGGTGCTGATGGTGGCCGCGGCCGCCGTACGGGAGTGGCCGCCCGCGGCCGCGCAGCCTCTCGCGCCCGACGCGTGGGTGGAGGTGTACCGGTTGCGGTTCGAGAACGCCCCTGGGGGCGTGGTGGAGGCCAGCGAGGACGCCGGAGGGTCCTGGCGTTCACTGGGACGCGTGGTGCGGCCCGCGGTGGCGTCCGCGGTGGGGTTCAACGCGAGCCGGTGGGGGATCCCCGGAACGGTGGTCGCCAGCGGGGCCAACGCGGTGCACCTGAAAGTGGGCGACACCCCCGACGGGCGGGGAAGGATCGTGACCCTGTGGCCCTCGGGGTCCGGGTGGGCACCCCACGTGGTGCTGACGGACATCCCGGGCGGCCGGGCCATTTTCGGCGGACGCTACAGCGCCTTTGTTGGCAACCCCGTGTTCGTGGAGCGGGCGGGGGGGGTCCTCTCCGCGCAGGGGTGGACGCCTGCGGTGGGGGATCGTGTCGTGATCGTGGTGCAGCGGCCGGAGCCCTACCCGCGGGAGATCGAGTTCGAGAACCGGTTCGGCGGGCTGATCCGCGGCCGGTACGCGGACGGTTCCGAGAGGCTCGTTGGGATGGTGCTGCGGCCGGTGGCCGGGGTTGGGCGGTTTGAGGGCACGCAGTACGTGGGGATCGGCCGTGTGCGGGCGAACCACCCGGGCGTGATCGACGTCTCCACGTCGCCCGTAGGACAGCTGGGCGGGTTCCAGATCATTCCCCGCGACCACGCCCACAGCCCCGAGCTGGTGGGGGCCATCCTCGGCACGCAATGGATGGTGGTGGGACCTCTGAACCCCCTGGATCCGTCTCCGCAGGGGACTGCACCTCTGTTCAGCTCCTTCATCGCGCCCCGCTACGAGCCGGAGGACCTGTCGGACGAGGAATGGCATCGGCGGGTGAGCGAACGCTTCCTGGTCCTGGTGCGGATGGATGGAGGACCCTGGGGCCTGTTCCCGCCTCTGGTGGGCAGGGACAACGCCGCGCTGCTGCACGCGACGCACATCAAGATCCTGTTGCCGCTCTGGCACCGGTAGGGCCGGTGGGAACGCGCGCGCCAAGGCCGCGACGGTATTGTGAGATGATGAACGGGAAGGAGGAGCGACCATGTCCACTCCGTACCGCATGTTTGTGCCGCCCGAAGAACCGCCGACGTCGCCCGTCCCGCCGCCGCGGCGGGGCCCGGGGCTCGGCCTTTGGCTCGCGGTGGCCGCCCTGGCCTTCGTGAGCGGACTGGGGGGAGGGTACGTGGCGGCCCGCCGCCAGCCGCCCCTCGCGGCAGGGCCGGTGCCGGCCTCGCCGGCGGCACCACCCCCCGGCGGTGTGGTCCGCGTGCAGACCGAGGAGTCGGTGGTCATCCAGGTGGTGGAGAAGGTGCGGCCTTCGGTGGTGAACATCCAAACGCGTGGCTTTGCGCCCGACTTCTTCGGGCAGCTGTTCCCCCAGGAGGGCGCGGGCTCGGGCGTCATCGTGAGCGAGGACGGCTACATCCTCACGAACAACCACGTGATCCGCAACGCCACCCAGATCCGGGTGCGGCTGCTGGACGGCACGGAGCTGGATGGGCGCGTGGTGGGCACCGACCCGCCCTCGGACCTGGCGGTGATCAAGGTCGACCCCCGGGGCCGGCGGCTGCCCGCGGCGGAGCTGGGCGACTCCCATGCGCTCAAGGTGGGCCAGCTGGCCATCGCCATCGGAAACCCGTTCGGCCTGGGGAGTACGGTCACCGTGGGCGTGGTGAGCGCCCTCAACCGGTCCATTCAGGTGCCGGGGTTCGTCATCGACAACCTCATCCAGACGGACGCGGCCATCAACCCGGGCAACAGCGGCGGAGCGCTGGTGAACAGCTCAGGGCAGGTGGTGGGGATCAACACCGCCATCATCCCGCAGGCCCAGGGGATCGGGTTTGCCATCCCGTCCTCCGTGGCGCGGTCGGTGATGGAGCAGCTGATCCGCACGGG
>JBEQAH010000191.1:0-4160 GCA_041640435.1 bacterium
CGTTCATGGATCTACCCCACGCCCTCCGGACGGACCCGCGCTGGCTCGATGGCCGGCTGCGGCCGCAGCGCAGGCTCAGGCTGCGGCAGCCGGTCGTCTACCCACAGCAACAGGGCTACCCACACAAACAGCACCGCCAAACCCGGCCAGGGCGTCGCGAAGGCGGCCGCGGCGACGGCCGCCAGGCTCGCGTCCAGCTGCAGGCCGTACAGCGCCACCAGGCCCCGCCGAGGGCCGGCCCACCGGAACAGCCGCTGGGGCAGGTGCTCCTGGCCGACGGACTCCATCAGACCCCGCAGGCCCACCCGGCGCCACCGCCGCACGTGGACCGCCAGGAAGTCGAAAACCGGGACCGAGACCACCAGCAGCGCGGCCAGCGTGGAGGCTGCGGGCTGCTCCGTGGCCGTTCGGATCGCCAGCCATCCGATCAACAGGCCCACCGGAAGGCTCCCCGCGTCTCCCAGGAAGACCGTCGCCGGAGGCCGGTTGTAGACCACAAAGCCCGCGAGGGCGCCCGCCAGGACCAGGGCCAGCACCCATGTGTCCTGGCCGACCAGGGCGGCGACGCCGGCCACGCCCAGCGCGCCCAGCGCCCCGACCCCGCTGAGGCTTCCGTCCGCGCAGTCAAGACAGTTGGCCGCGTTCACCACACCCACCAGCCACAAGGCCGTGAGCACGGTGGCCAGCCAACTCGGGACGAACGCAGGGGCCCACAGCCTGGTCCCCGTACTCCACAGCAAGACCCCACAGACCACGAGCTCCACCCCGAGCCGCACCGACGCCCTCACGCCCCGCAGGTCGTCTACGAGTCCCAGGATCGCCAACGCACCTGCGGGCGCCAGCCACGGGAGGTCCTGAGGCCGCACAGTGGCGATGGTCAACGCCCCGGCCAGAAGAACCGCAGGTCCGCCGAGCAGTGCTGTGGGGCGGCCGTGGGCCTTGTGCCCTCTGGGGACGTCCACCGCCCCCGTGCGCCACGCCAGCCAACGGGCAGCCGGTACCAGCACGAGCGCCAGGCCAAACGACATCAGAACGCTAGCCCACGCCAACTCCCACCTCCACGGCAGCCCGCGCCAACCGCGCCACGTGGTGAAGCTCCTCCTCCGCGAGGGAAGGGTAGATGGGGAGGGAGACGCCGGTGGCGTGCAGCCGGTCCGCGACCGGAAATCCTACAAGCCCCAACATTCGATGTAGGGGTTGCTTGACCGGCCGCTTCGCCTCAACCCCCCCTTGCCTCAGACAGCGCAGAAGACGTGCGGGGTCGCGCCATCGGACCACGTAGCGGTACCAGACGGGCTCACCACCCGGCGTCTGCGGCCGTGGGAGCTCCAGGCCACAGCCGTCCAGGGCCTGCGTGTAGGCCGAGGCCAGCGCCTGCCGCCTGGACGTGAACTCGGCGAGCCGGGCCAGCTGCACCCGTCCGATCGCCGCTTGCAGGTCCGTCATGCGGTAGTTGAAGCGTTGCCGGGGACCTCTCGCGTCCGAGGTGGTCAGCCTGCGCACCCGCGCCAGAAGCGAACGGTCCCGGGCCAGGACCATCCCCCCTTCCCCGCCGGACGTGACCATCTTCGTTGCGTAGAACGAGCACACCGTGATGTGACCGAACGAGCCCACCCGCTGCCCGCGGTAGCGCGCCCCCAGCGCCTGCGCGACGTCTTCCACCAAGGGCACACCCAGCTCGAGCAGGGTGCCCACCTCCGCGGGGTTGCCGAAGGTGTGCGTGACCACCAGCGCCCGGGTGCGTGGGGTTACGGCACGGCGCGCTCGGTCGGGGTCCAAATTCCCGTCCGGGAGGACGTCCACGGGGACGGCCCACGCCCCGGTGGCCTGTACCGCGTAGAGGACCGCGCTGCACACGTACGTAGGCACCAACACCTCGTCACCGGGTCCCACCGGCAGCGCCAGGAGCGCCACGTGGAGTGCCGCCGTACCGGAGCTGGTGGCCACACCGCCCGCCATGCCCAGCAGGTCCGCCGCCTCGGCTTCCAGGCGACGCACTTCCTCGTCCGCGGCCAGCTGGCCGGAAGCCAGCACACGGCTTGCCGCGGCGTGTTCGAGGGGCCCGAGGGTAGGCCGGGAGTGCCGGATCCAAGTCATCGCTGACTCCGGACAGTCGGCGACTCGCAGAACTCCCGCACCAGCTCCTCGGTGGCCTCGCGGGGGTGGCGGTTGAGGAGTCCCGTGAGCATCAAGGGGAGGCTGTAGCCCCACCGGGACTGCGGCGGAAGCTCGGCCTGGTGCAGGGCCACAAACCGCAGCAGCGGCACCAGCGTGCGGGGTGAGGGGTCGCGGAACGCGAGCAGGAGCTCGAGCGGGCAGTTCCCCGCTCCACGGCCCATCCCGAGCAGGCTTGCGTCTACAAGGGATGCGCCACACTGCGCCGCCATGAGGGTGTTGGCAAGGGCCAGCTGACGGTTGTTGTGGCCGTGAAACCCCAGCGCCTTGCCCGGGAGGGCCTCGCGAAAGCGCTCCACCAGGACTCGCACGGCCCTCGGGTGGAGGTGACCGTAGGAGTCCACCACGTACACCACGTCTGCGGGGCTGTCCGCCGCCCGCACGAGCGCGGCAGAGAGGTCACCGGGCGGGATCTCCGAGACGGCCAGCAGGTTCAGGCTGGTCTCGTAGCCGGCCTCGTGAAACCCCGCCACCAACCGCAGGCCTGCGTCAAGGCCGTCCAGCCGGCAGGCCACCCGTACCAGGTCCGGCGCGCCGCCGGACCGGGCCGGTGACGAAGCCCGCGGTACGCCCCAGGTGTCCGCCATGACGGCCACCCGGGTGCGCCGCCTCTCGGGCAACGTAGCCCGCAGCAACCCCTCCGTCACGCACTGCCACGGCTGGGGATCCGAGGCCTGCCAGCGTTCCCGCGCGTTCGCGAACCCCACCTCCATGGATTCCACGCCGGCCTCGTCCAGCGCCTGATAGAGGTCGCGCACGAAGTCGGCGGAGAAGCGCCACCCGTTCGTAAAGCCGCCGTCCCGCACGGTGCAGTCCAACACGCGAAATGTTGCTGGCATGGAGCCTCCGAGGCCCTCGTCAGGCCACATAGCGGTAGCAGTAGAAGGCCTCCGCGGCCTCCACCGCCACCTCCGCGCCCCGCATGCGGGCCAGACGCTCCAGGTGCTCCAGGCTGGCGTGGTGCGGCGGCGGACGAAGCTGGGACCGGTGGCAAGCGTGGGCCCGGAGCTTCCGGTCCAGGTACCCCGTGATGTCCACGTAGAAATTCGGGTGGAAGGGGGTGTGGGTCCACGCCAGCTGCGGCGCGTCCGCCGCCAGCACCACCCGCACGAACGGTTTCACGGAAGGCAGGTGCGGCCGGCAGGCCGCGAACCCCGCCTTGAACAGCGCCTCGTGGTCCTGGTTGTAGGAGAGGGCGGGGAGGATCAGCACCGTGGGTCGCACCCGGTCGATACTGAGACGGCCTTCCGACTCGATCAGCCGGATCAGGTCGAGCCGCGGCAGCGCGTCCAGGCGCATGTGCCGCTGCGCGTCGTTGAACAGGACGTCGAAGTCGTCCACCCCCAAAGTCTCCATGGCGTCCCGGAACTCCCGGGCGCGCTGGTCCCCCGTCACCGCGGGGTGTTCGGGGTCGTAGTGGCGCAGGTCCCCCACGGCGGCGACCACGACGAACACCTCGCCACCCTCCGCCTTCACCCGCGCCATGGTCCCGCCGCATCCAAAGGTCTCGTCGTCTGCGTGCGGCATGACCACCAGCACGCGCTGCTCCCCCCAGAAGCTCACCCGGCCACCCCCGCCGGCTGCGGCACCCCGTGGTCCCTGTACGCCCGCAGCGTCCTCCTGAGTCCCTCGTCCAGGGGGATCCTGGGTTGGTACCCGAGCACGCGCCGCGACTTGGCCAGCCCCGGCACGCGGCGCTGGATGTCCTCGAACTCCTCCCCGTACAGCTGCCCGCTGGTCACGTGCCGCCAGCCAAGCCCCTTGGCCATGCCCAGCTCCTCCGCGATGGCCAGCATCTTCCTCGCCAGCTCGAGGATGCTGATCTCCTCGTCGTTGCCGATGTTGAACACCTCTCCCACCGCCCCGCGCACCTCGGACGCCAGGATGGTGCCCTGCACCATGTCGTCGATGTAGCAGAAGGACCGCGTCTGGTTCCCATCCCCCACCACTTCGAGCGGCCGACCCTCCAGGATGCTCTTGACGAA
>JBEQAH010000192.1:0-4057 GCA_041640435.1 bacterium
GGACCAGGTCCAGGGGGAACCCGCAGAGGTTGGTAGCCTCTCCGTCCGGGCCGATGACCCAGACGTCCTCAAGCCGCACCCCTGCCTCCTCCTCCGGGTAGTACAACCCGGGCTCGATCGTCACCACAGAGCCGGGCTGGAGGACGGCGTCGTTGCCCGGGTGGTCAGAAAGCCTGGGTTCCTCATGCACGTCCAGGCCGACTCCGTGGCCCAGGCTGTGCACATACCCTACTTGGGTTGTCGGATCGGAGCCGACCGTCGGGTGGCCCCGGGCTTCGAAGAACTCGCACGCCATCTTCTGCAGCTCTGCGCAGCGGACCCCAGGCCGCAGCGCCTGGGTGACCATCCGGTAGCAGTCGTACACGTCCTGGTACAGCCTCCTCACCCGCTCCGGGGGCTCGCCCACACACCAGGTACGGGTCATATCGAAGTGGTAGCCTCCTCCGAGCGGCCTGGGGAAGATGTCAAACACGATCGGCTTCCCGGCCTGCACCACCTGGTCTGGCTCGCCTCTGGAGTGCGGCAGCCCTGAGTCCCGGCCCTGCGCGAAGATGGTCCCGGTGTCCTCAAGGCCTTCTTCCACCAGCCAAATCCGGATGCTGCGCTTTACGTCCCCAACTCTCAGTATTTCTCCGTCTGGCTTTACTAGAGTTCCATTTTCAACTGCGCAGGACCGGAGGTAGGAACGCACGCGCTCCACTACCCTCTGAGTCGCGACACCCACCTGCCGGATCCGCTCCACCTCCTCGGGGTCTTTGGTCTCACGTGCGACGAGCAGGGTGCTGCGCTCGAACTCCCCCACCACCTCTATCCCGTTTGCCACCTGCGGGAGCTCATTGAGAAAAGCGTACGCCGCTCCCTGGTCCATCTCGCCGTAGAACGCCACCCGACCTCTCACGCCCTCGTCATCAAACAGGTGTTTGAAAAGGAGCGCCCTGGCCCTGAGGAGGCTACCCCCCGCCTGTTCAAGCAGCTGCTTCCAGTTGTACAGTCCGAGGTTGCGGGTTCTGAGGCCGGTGCGCTCGGCTTCGCCCCGCTCCATGGTGCCGTGACACAGGACCGGTGCCTGGCCGCGCCTTTTCAAGAACACCGCCCCGGGGATGGCGCGGCCACCCAGCACGTAAAGCATATTCGCGTCCTCAGCTCTCCCTGCCACCACCAGTGCGTCCAGGCCACGCTCTGCCATGAGCCGGTCCAGGTCAGACCGCATCGCCGCCTCCACGGTTATTTCTCGAGAAATACTGAGCCCGGTCTTCAGGCCAGGGGCCCTCCCAGAATCATCTCGCAAATCCTTTCGAGGTCTTCCTCGGAGTAGAACTCGATCTCCAACACCCCGCCTTTTCTTGTCTTCCTGACCCGCACCTGGGTCGCCAGCCTGGACCTGAGGGCGTCTTCGAGCGCTTCCCGGTTTGGGTCGGAGACCCTGGTCGTGGCCCGCCGCCTGCTGGTAGCCTGCCCTCTAGAGGCGATCTGTGCGAGCTGGCGCACGGACATCTGGAGCTCGGCGGCCCTGCGGGCCAGCGCCAGCCTGCGCTGCGGGTCCTCCACAGACAGCAGGACCCTGCCGTGCGCCTCGCTGAGCTCTCCCCGCTCCAGGAGCTCCAGGATCTCCGGGGGGAGGGAAAGCAAGCGCAGGGTGTTGGCCACGGAGGGCTGGCTGCGGCCCACCGCGCGGGCCAGCTCTTCCTGCGTAAGCCCGAACTCCTCTACCAGCCTGCGGTAGGCCCTGGCCCGCTCTACAGGATTCAGGTCTTGGCGTTGCAGGTTTTCCACCAGCGCGATCTCAAGAGCCTGCAGGTCCCCCACCTGCTTGACCACCGCCGGCACGGTTTGGAGCCCTGCCATCGCCGCGGCGCGCCACCGCCGCTCGCCGGCGACCACCTCGTAGCCGTCTGCGACAGGCCGAACCAGGATCGGCTGCAGGACGCCGTGCAACCGCACGGAATCCGCGAGCTCGGCCAGTTCCTCGGGGGCTAGCATCTGCCGGGGCTGGTACGGCCCCGGCCTGATACGGTCTACGGGGAGATACTCCACGCGCTCTTCCGGCTGCGAATCAGCTCCCGGGATGAGAGCGCCTAACCCTCGGCCAAGGCCTCTAGCCCTCCCAGCGCTCACATCGCCCTCCTGGTCAACCCTGTGAGTCTAGCTGCCAGCTCCCGCGCCAGCTCTTCGTACGCAAGGGCTCCCTTGGAGTGCGGGTCGTACAGCATCACAGGTTTTCCGTGGCTTGGCGCCTCCGCCAGCCGCACGCTGCGCGGGATCACCGTCTTTGCCACGACGTCTCCGAAATGCGCGCGTACCTCGGCGGCCACCTGGTCGCTCAGGTTCGTTCGGCTGTCGTGCATCGTGAGCACCACGGCCCCGATGCGTAGCCTGGGGTTCAGGGTCTGGCGGATCAAGTCCACGGTGCGCACCAGCTGGACGATGCCGTCAAGCGCGTAGAACTCGCACTGGATGGGCACCAGCGCCTCGTCGGCGGCCACGAGGCCGTTCACGGTCAGAAGGCCCAGGGACGGGGGGCAGTCCACGAAGACCAAGTCGTACCTGGGGAGGACGGGCACCAGCGCCTCCCGCAGCTTCCGCTCACGGCCTTCCTGGCCCACCAGCTCTACCTCAGCGCCCGCAAGGTCCGGGGTGCTGGGGACCAGATCCAGTCCATCGAGTTCGGTGGGCAGCGCAGCCTCTCGCACAGCCCTTCCGCGGACCAGGCAGTCGTAGGTGGAAAGCCTAACGTGCGCCCGGCTCACGCCGAGCCCGGTGGTGGCATTCCCCTGCGGATCCAGATCCACCAGTAGCACCCTCATGCCGGTGCGCGCCAGATACGCACCCAGGTTGATGGCGGTGGTGGTCTTGCCCACGCCGCCCTTTTGGTTCACAACGCATAGCACCACTGTTCGATAGCTTCTGGCTAGGGAGTCTTGCCTCCTGCGTGGCGGATGCGGTCAGGCCATCAGACCAAAAGCACCGCCACTCTTCGCTCCCGCGCGGGTTCCCAAGGTAGCCGGCGTCGCACCTCCACAAACGGAGGGGTTACCTCCTCCTTGGGGCCCACCGGGACCAATAGACGGCCTCCCGGCTTTGCGAGGCCAGCTGCCCGCCGCATCACCTCCTCCGGCGGCGCCACGGCCCGCGCCACCACCACGTCGAACCTCCCCCGGTACGCCCCCTCCCTTACCAGCTCCTCCACCCGCCGGGGCACCACCTCGACGTTGCGCAGGTCGAGCTCCGCCACCGCCCGCTCCAGGAAAGCGGCCCTCTTGCGCCTGGGTTCCAACAGCACCACCTCCAGGTCGCCCCGTACGCACGCCCATACCAGGCCCGGGAGGCCTGCGCCGCTGCCTACATCGGCCACCTGGCTGCGTTCGGGAGGTGCGGCCACCGACAGCAAAAGCAAGCTGTCCAGGATGTGTGCGTACCACAGGACCTCAGGCGTACCCGGCGCAACGAGGTCGACCCTGCGGTTCCACTGCTGGAGGAGGGCGAAATACTCGTCGACTCGGCGGGAGGCTCCTTCCTCGAGCTTCAGGTTCAGGTGGCGTGCCGCCTCCTCAAGCTCCACGGCCCGGTGCGCCGGGAGACGAGGGCCTGCGGCGCGCCCGCGGGCTCCGAGACCCCGAGGCCGGCTCCACGACCACGTGCCGCTGTCCGCCCGCTCCCTCGCTGCGGGTCACCACGCGCGGATCACCCGAAAGCGACGTGTGGACCACCCGCCGTTCCCGGGCGTCCATGGGGGGGAGGTGCACCGGCCGTCCTTCGGTCAGCGCGCGCCGGGCCGCCCGGTGCGCCATCTGCGCCAGTTGCTGCCTCCGGCGTGCCCGGTAGCCCCCCACGTCTAGCTCCACCACCGCCCGAGAACCGGTGGCCTTGTGGACCATGGCTCCCAACACAGTCTCCAGCGCCTCGATCCCCTGTCCCCGCCGGCCGATCACCAGGCCAAGATCCTCCCCGCGGATCTCCAGACCCAGACCCCGTTCGGTGGCGTGGGCGTACACCGTGGCGCGAAACCCCATCCTGTTGAGCAGCTCGCGCGCGATCTCGCTAGCGGCCTGCAGGGTCG
>JBEQAH010000193.1:0-4025 GCA_041640435.1 bacterium
CACCCCCATGCCCGTGTGCTTGGTGTGAGCGCTGCACAGGCGCTGTCGGTCCCTGGCGTGGTGGGGGTCTTCTCCGCCCGGGACCTGGATCCGGACCCGATTCCGGTGTCGGGGTTGCGGGGCGCGAAGGTTGCGCCTCACCCCGTTCTGGCCAAGGACGTGGTGCGCTACGTCGGGGAGCCCGTGGTCGCCGTGGTGGCCGAAAGCCGCGCGGCTGCCGAGGACGGCGCTGCGGCGGTCGCGGTGTCCTACGAGCCGTTGCCTGCGATCGCCGACCCCTTGGAGGCTTGCGCGGACGGGGCGCTCGTGCACCCGGAGCTCGGGACCAACGTGGCCTACCGCCGCACCACGCGCGCCGGCGACCCGGAGGCCGCCTTTGAGTCCGCGTACCGCGTGGTGCGCCAGCAGATCCGTCAGCAACGGCTTGCGGCCGTGCCCATGGAAGGGCGCGGGGTTCTGGCCGCGTGGGACGGCGCGCGCGGACTGCTCACCGTGTGGTCGTCCACTCAGGTGCCCCACGACCTGAGGGATACCCTCGCAGAGGCCCTTCACCTGCGGGCGAACCAGGTGCGGGTGGTGGCGCCCGACGTGGGCGGCGGGTTCGGCGTGAAGCTCAACACGTACCCCGAGGACGTTCTGGTCGCCTCCCTCGCCCGGCGGCTGGGCCGGCCCGTGAAGTGGGTGGAGAGCCGGAGGGAGAGCCTCCTCGCCACAGCCCACGGCCGTTCCCAGGTCGGAGAGTTGGAGGTGGCGTGCGACCGCCGGGGCCGGGTTCTGGCCCTGCGGGCCCGGATTGTGGCTGACATCGGCGCGTACGTACTGTCCACGACCCTGGAGGTCCCCACCCTCACGCCGCGCGTGCTCACCGGCCCGTATGCAATCCAGCACCTTCACGCCGAAGTGGTGGAGGTGTACACGCACAAGACCCCTACGGGCGCCTACCGCGGTGCGGGCCGGCCGGAGGCCACGTTTTACCTGGAGCGGATGATGGACCTGGTGGCCGCGGAGCTCGGCCTGGACCCGGCGGAGGTTCGGCGCCGCAACCTGCTGCGCAAGGGAGCTTTCCCGTACAAGACTCCCGGAGGCGCCCGGTACGACAGCGGGGACTTCCCGCGGGCCCTGCGGGTGCTGTTGGACCGCGCGGGCTACGACAACCTGCGGCGGGAGCAGGAGCACGCGCGCACCCAGGGCCGGTACCTGGGTATCGGACTTTCCACCTACGTGGAGGTGTGCGCGTTCGGGTGGGAGCTGGCCAAGGTGCGCGTGCACCCGGACGCGAGCGCCACAGTCCTCACCGGGACCTCGCCGCACGGGCAGGGAGACGCCACCGGCTTTGCGCAGATCGTGGCGGACCGGCTAGGCATCCCGCCCGAGCGCGTGGAGGTGGTGCACGGCGACACCCTGGTGGTGCCCTCAGGACAGGGGACCGCGGGCAGCCGCACCCTGGTGGTGGGCGGCTCTGCGGTGTTGCGGGCCGCGGAGAAAGTGCGGCGCAAGATGTTCCGCATCGCAGCGCACCTGCTGGAAGCCTCCCCGCGCGACCTGGAGCTCCAGGACGGAAGGATCGCAGTGCGGGGCGTGCCGGCCCGGGCGGTGTCTGTGGCGGAGGTGGCTGGGGCGGCGTACCGGCCGGGCCGGCTGCCGGACGGTTTACCTCCCGGGCTTGAGGAGGAGGGAACGTTCACCATCCGCCAGGCCACCTCGCCGTTCGGGGCGCACCTGTGCGTGGTGGAGGTGGACCCCGACACCGGGCAGGTGCGGGTGGTGCGATACGTGGCCGTGGACGACTGCGGCGTGGTCATAAACCCGCTGCTGGTGGAGGGCCAGATCCACGGCGGGATCGCCCAGGCCATGGGCCAAGCCCTGTTGGAAGAGGTGGCCTACGACCAAGCGTCGCAGCCCCTCACCACCACCCTGGCGGACTACCCGGTTCCCCGCGCAACGCACCTGCCGCGCCTGGAACTGCACCGGACGGTGACACCTTCCCCGACAAACCCGCTGGGCGCGAAGGGGGTCGGGGAGGCGGGCACCATCGGCGCTACCCCGGCCTTTGTGAACGCGGTACTGGACGCCCTCCGCCCCTTTGGGATCCGTCACCTGGATACGCCTCTCCACCCCGAGCGGGTCTGGCAGGCCATTCGCCACGCGCGGTCCGGGGGCTGAGGCCGAGGAACATCCGACCCGGTGCTCGGTCCCCCGCACCAAGCGACAGGGAGCGGGAGGCAGGTTGGAGCGCCGTCGGCTGGTCCCGTGACAATCCCGTGAAGTTGGCATCGCACCATGGGCCGCAGCCGAACGTCAGGAGGTCTCCATGGTTCGAGGGATCCGTTGGGCGATCCTGGCAGTGGCCCTGGTGGCCGCGGTGCCGACCGGTGCGCAGACGCCGGCGGAGTTCGTGGCGCACCTGTGGGGGCGGGAGCAGGTGCCGAGCGTGGAGACGAAGGCCACCGGGGTCGCCACCTTCCGGGTGGCGCCAGATGGCACCAGCATCACCTACCGCCTGGAGCTCTCCCGGGCGGTCGATGTCCAAATGGCGCACATCCACGTGGGGGCCGTGGGACAGAATGGCCCGATCGTGGTGTGGCTGTACCCCTCCGCGCCGCCGCCCCAGCTCAAACCCGGCCGGTTCGACGGCGTGTTGGCGCAAGGCACCATCACCGCAGCGAACCTGGTGGGGCCGCTTGCGGGCCAGCCGCTGTCCGCGTTGGTGGCGCGGATGCGGGAGCTGGGAACGTATGTCAACGTCCACACCGCGGCCCGTCCCGCGGGGGAGATCCGCGGTCAGATCCTGCCGCGGTAGGATCTGGTCCGCGTCAGCCCGCGGCTTGGGATGGCCGCGAGGCCCGCAGGGCTGCGAGCAGTACCTCTAAAGCCTGCGCCACCTCGGGGCTGCGCAGCATCCGCCAGGCTTCGCTGAGGCGGAGAGGCTGCGTCCTGGGTTGCGCCAGCTTTTCGTTGGCCGCCTGCGCCGCGTACAGGGCCAGGCGGAACAACGGCTCGTAGCGGACCTGTCCCAGAGCCCCCAGGAGCATCATCAGGTTGGCGAACAGGGTCATGAGCTCCGGCCGGGTGGCGGCGCTGAACTGCTCGTCGAACTCCTCGAGGATGCCCTGCACCGCCGCGAGCAGGCCGGTTCGGTGCAACCGGCCCACCACCTCCAAGAGCTGCTCCAGCGCATCCGCATGCTCCGCGAGGCGGGCCAAGAGTCGATCGACTTCCGGTGCGCGGACCTCGCTCATCCCGATCCTCCTCCCTTACCGCCCGAACAGGTTGGAAAACCACAGTCGCTCGAACCCTACCTTCACCGACCGGAACAACCGCATTCCACCCAGCATGCGGCAGTCCGGATACGGGGCGCGTCCGTACAGCTTCTCCGTGAAATCGCACCACACCGCGGCACCCATGTAGCCCGTATCCATGACGCACACACCCACCATGTTGTAGAGCTCCCCTAAGTAGACGCCCCGGATACGGTCCAGAATCTGGCTCACCACGTGGTCCGCCTGGAAGTGGGCAAACACTCCAGCCATGCCGAGACCGATGGTGGGAGCCACCACGTCCCCGATGCCGTAGACCTCCGGGTAGCGGGGGGAGACCATGCTGGGCAACGTGACGTCCATGTACCCCGTGTCAGCCGCCAGGGGTGAGGTGCGCACGGGTTCCGGGGCGGCGTGGCGAGGGATCAGGATGGCGAGATCGTACTCCACGGCGCGCCCGTCCGCGGAGCGGAGAAGGCGCCGGTCGCGGTCGTGGTCGGCCAGCTGGAACCCTCCTTGGAACTCCACCCGAAACTGCTGCAAGAAGGCCCGGAAGCCTTCCACCATGAGGGGGCCGAAGGTCTCCATGGGCTGTTGCCAGGGGTGGATGACGGTGATGCGGGTGCGCTCCGAGATGTGCCGCTGGTCCGCCAAATACCGGATCATGAACGCGACCTCGAAGGGTGCCGGCGGGCAGCGATAGGGCCAGTCCACAGGGCCCACCACGACGTGGCCGCCCTGGAACTGCGCAAGACGCGCCCGCAGATG
>JBEQAH010000194.1:0-4000 GCA_041640435.1 bacterium
GGGGACAGGGTGAGGCGGTCTACTAGGTAGCCCACGGCCACGAACTGCATCCACGTCCCCACGTTGGACACCACAAGGCCCGTCCAGAGAAGGCGGAAGTCCCGGTGCCGCAGCGGGCGCAGCGCGCTGCGGGGCCGGAGTGTGGCGGACCTCATGCGCTGTCCGGGACCACCGGCTCCCCCTGCCGGTACACCAGCCCCTGCATGGTCGCAACGAGAGCGCCCTCCGAGTCCCGCACCTCCACCCGGTAGGCGCCCAGGCGACGTCCGCAGGACTCCTCCACGCACTCCGCGCGCAGCACACCCGGCGCAGCGAGGCGGAGGAAGTGGACAGTCGCAGAGATCGCCACCGCCCGCTCCCCCCGCGCGTTGCTGGCGGCGGCAAAAGCGCAATCCGCGAGGGCGAACACCACCCCGCCGTGCACGAGGCCGTGGAAGTTGCGGTGGTGCGGAGCCAAAACCAGGCTCGCCCGCGCGTAGCCTTCCCGTACCTCTTCCAGGGCCACGCCGAGGCTGCGGGCGAAGGGGTCGGCCCGCAGCGCCTCTATCAGTGCCGGCGGAAGGCCCTCCCTCACGACGCCCGGAGGTCGACCACCCGCCGTAGCTTGCCCCCCTCCGACCGCGGCAGACTTCCGGGGGCGGCCAGCGTCACCCGCGCGTGCAGCCCGAGGACGCCGTACAGCGACTCGTACGCGCGCCGCAGCAACGTCTGCACCCGCTCGTCCGCGGGATCCAGCCCACCAAGGGCCTGGTGGTACAGGGGGTCGACCTCGATCCGCACCTCCAGCTCGTCCAGGGTCCGCTCGCGGCTCACCACGATCTGGTAGTGGGGACTGAGTTGCGGCAGGCCCACCAGCGCGGCCTCCACCTGGGAGGGGTAGACGTTGATGCCGCGCACGATGAGCATGTCATCCGTCCGCCCCACCACCCGCGACATGCGCACGAAGGTGCGCCCGCAGCGGCACGGCTCCGGGTTCAACGACGCCACGTCCCCGGTTCGGTAGCGGATGACCGGCAGCGCCTCCTTCGTCAGGGTGGTGAACACCAGCTCCCCCTGGCGCCCGGGCGGCAGCGGCGCTCCTGTTTGGGGATCCACCACCTCCACGAGGAAGTGGTCCTCGAAGACGTGGGCGCCGTCCTTGGCCTCCAGGCACTCGTTGGCCACGCCGGGCCCGATCACCTCGCTGAGTCCGTAGATGTTGAGAGCAACAATCCCGAGCTTCTCCTCGATCTGCTGTCGCATCGCCTCCGTCCACGGCTCCGCGCCGAGGACCCCGTACCGCAGCGCCAGCTGGCCAGGTCGCACCCCGCGGGCCTCCAGCGCCTCCGCCAGCGTGAGGGCGTAAGAAGGAGTGCACGCCAAGACCTTGGGCCCGAAGTCCTGGAGCAGCAAGATCTGACGCTCCGTGTTGCCTCCTGAGGCGGGGACCACGACCAACCCCATGCGCTCGGCGCCCGCGTGCATGCCCAGCCCGCCCGTGAACAGCCCGTATCCGTAGGCGTTCTGGAACACGTCGCCGGGGCGGGCACCTGAGGCGGCAAGACAACGCGCGCACACCTCCGCCCACACCTCCAGGTCGTGCCGCGTGTAGCCCACCACGGTGGGCTTACCCGTGGTCCCGGAGGACGCGTGGATCCGGAGCAACCGGTCGAGGGACACGGCGAACAGCCCGTAGGGATAGTGGTCCCGGAAGTCCCGCTTCGTCATGAAGGGGAGCTTCACCACGTCCTCCCGGTGGCGGATGTGCTCGGGGCTGACCCCGGCCTCCTGCATGCGCTGCCGGTACGGTTGCACACGCTCGTACACGTATCGCACCACGCGCTGCAACCGTTCGGCTTGCAGCCGGTCCAGCTCCGGCCTGGGGAGGGTCTCGAACTCCGGGTTCCAGATCATGCGATCACCCCCGGGGGAAGGCCCTGATCCCTCGTTTCGCCACCGGCCCCAGGGCTTCCCTTCACAGCTGTGGGGGCGCCGACAGGAACTCCGCGACCAGCGCTCGCGCGCAGGGGAGGTTCGATTCGTCGACCAGCAGGTCCGCCCACACCCCCTCTGCCCGTTCCACCACCCCCTCGTAGCCGGGCACGGTCCGCCAGCGCACCAGAACCGGGATCCCCGCCTGCCGCAACACGGCTTCAAGCAGCTGCGCCTCCACGGGGTTGCGGGCCCGCCACGCCACCGCGAGCGGCACGCGACCTGCCGCGATCCACCTGCGGAGCCGTTCAGCGAACACGGGCCCACCGCTCGGGCACGTACACCTCCGCCGGCACCGCGCGGCCTTCGGCCCACACGCGCACCCGGCGCCTGCGGTATCCGTCCTCGTAGGCGTCGAGCGCCCGCAGACTCCGCGGGTCCACGCCCAACAGGAGGTAGCCCCGTACGCGCTGCCCGGGGGAGGGCTCCACCTCCGGGTAGCCGGAGGCCGAGGCGGTAGGCGGAACGAGGCGCCACCCGCTCAGCTCCGCGGCCACCCTCGGGAAGCTGCGTCCGGTGAGCGCGCGCACGAGGTCGTTGTCCTTGAGGGTCCCGTACACGAAGAGGTTCGTGAGGCGCTCAGGCACGCGAACGCCCCTCGCGGCTCAGCGTCAGCGCGCGGCGGTAGGCCTCGCGTCGGGAGACGCCGCACCGCCGCGCCGCCGCCTCCGCCGCCTCCCGCACCGACGCGCCACCCTCCAAGGCCTGGCGCACCACGTCGTCCAGCTCCTTCGGCTGCGGGGCTGAAGCGGGCACTCCCTCCACCACCAGGGTGACCTCCCCCCGGACCGCGCCCGTTCCAAGACGCGCCATGACCTCCTGCACCGTGCCGCGCAGGATCTCTTCGTGGCGCTTCGTGAGCTCCCGGCAGATCGCCACCCGCCGATTCCCCGCCACTCGGTGGAGGTCTGCGAGGCAGGCGGACAGGCGTCTGGGCGATTCGAACAGCACCAAGGTCACGGGCAGGCGCGCAAGCTCCTCCAGGAATCGGCGCCGGGCCTCACGCTTCCGCGGCACAAAGCCCGCGAACAGGAACCGATCGGTGGGGAGTCCCGAGGCCGCCAGCGCCGCGGTCACCGCGGACGGCCCAGGGACGGGGACGACCGGGATCCCTTCTTCCGCGCACGCGCGCACCAGCTCGTATCCCGGATCGGAGAGCACGGGGGTCCCCGCGTCGCTCACCAGGGCCACCGATCTCCCGGAACGCAGGAGCGCGAGGAGTTCGGCCGCGCGGCTCTTTTCGTTGTGTTCGTGGTAGCTGACCACTCGGTTGCGGATGCCGTGCCGGTTGAGCAGCGTCCGCGCCCTGCGGGTGTCTTCCGCGGCCACCACCTCCACCTCCCGAAGCACCCGCAGGGCACGCAGGGTCACATCCTCCAGGTTCCCGATGGGCGTAGCCACCAGGTACAGCACCCCTGCCATCTCACGCCCTCCGCGGGCCTCCCCGGACTCCCGCTCCCACCAGGGCCCCCAGCACCTGCAGCGCACCGCCCTTGTCCAGCGGCTGGTTGCCGTTCCCGCACTTGGGGGACTGCACGCAAGATGGGCAGCCGGCTTCACAGGGGCAGGTGGCCACGAGTTCCCACGTGGCGCGAAGCCAACTCTCCAGCACCGCGAACCCGCGCTCCACGATCCCCACCCCACCGGGATAGCCGTCGTACACGAACACCGAGGCCGCACGGGTCTGCGGGTGCCGGGGGTAACTCACTCCGCCCAGGTCCCACCGGTCACACATGGCGAACAAGGGCAGCAACCCGATGCTGGCGTGCTCCGCGGCGTGGATGGCACCGGCGAGGAGTTCGGGGTCCAATTGGGCGGCAAGCGGCTCCGGCACGTCCCAACCCACGGCCACCGTGCACAGGTTCTGCGCGGGCAGGTCCAGCGGCTCCACGCTCACCACCCGGTCCCCTGCCAGGTGCTTGCGGGCGTACCCGACCACCTGGGTGGTGACCTCCACTTCCGCCAGGTACGCGCGCGAGAGCCCGAGGGGGCGCTCCTGCAATACCCTCCGCACTTCCAGGTCTGTCAC
>JBEQAH010000195.1:0-3999 GCA_041640435.1 bacterium
TCCGCCTGTTCAGGTGGGCCGGTGGGGGGCAGCAGCTCCACCACCCGGTCGAGAAGGTCTCCGATCCTCAGCCCGTGCAGCGCGGACACCGGAAGGATCTCCGCGAGCCCCAAGGCGGAGAACTCCCCAGCCTGCGCCACCCCGTCCCCGGGCACGTCCACCTTGTTCACGGCCACCACTACCGCTTTCCCCGACCGCCGCAACACGTCTGCCACTTCCTGGTCTGCGGGCAAAAGGCCGGCCTGTGCGTCCACCACGAACACCACCACGTCTGCCTCGGCCACGGCCTGCTCCGCCTGCCACCGCACCTGCTCCACCAGGGGATCCGCGGCACGGGCCACGTAGCCACCGGTGTCCACGAGGCCGAAGCGCCGGCCTGACCACTCCACCTCCGCGTACAGCCGGTCCCGGGTCACCCCCGGAGTGTCCTCCACGATGGCGAGCCTCCGGCGCACGATGCGATTAAACAGGGCTGACTTACCCACGTTGGGCCGGCCCACGAGCGCCACGAGAGGAAGCTTTGCGCCGCTCATCCCGCGACTTCCCATGTTACCAAGGGTGCAGCCGCGGCGTGCTCCGCTGCGAGCGCAAGACGCCTGTGGGAGTGGCGGCGCCGCCTCCACTGAGGTGAAGAGGGGCGGCGTGGTTCAAGTGCCCAGTTCGCTACGGATCTCGTCCAGTCGCAGGAGGACTTGCTCGATGATCCAGTCGGGAGTCGAGGCGCCAGACATCACACCCACGGTGCAGCCCGGAGAGAACCACGACGGCTGAACCTCGTCCGCCGTCTCCACGTGGTAGGTGGCCACCCCGCGCTGCCGGCCGATCTCCGCCAGGCGCGTGGTGTTGGAGCTGCCGTGGCCGCCCACCACGAGGAGCACGTCCACTTGCTGCACCATCCGCTCCGCCTCCTCCTGGCGGACGGTGATGGCGGGACAGAGGGTGTTGATGACCTTGGTCTCCTTGACCCGGGTGACGATGTCGGCCACGATCCGGCGGAAGTTCTCCAGGGACTGGGTGGTCTGGGACAGCACGCCGATCCTGCCCCGCAGGCGAAGCTGCGCGGCTTCCTCGGGCGTGTGCACCACCGCCACGCGGTCGCCGAGCTTCTCCTTCAGGGTGACCATCTCCGGGTGTCCGTGGTCCCCCACCGCCACCACGAAGTAGCCCTCCTGCGCCAGCCGCTCTGCCAGTTCGTGGGCGCGGGTGACCACCGGACAGGTGGCGTCCACCACCTCCATGCCACGCCGCCGCGCGGCCTCCAGCACCGCGGACTCCACCCCGTACGCGGAGACCACGAACACCCCGCCCGCGAGATCCTCTGGACGCTGTGCGACTCGCACGCCTTCGCGTTCCAGGCGGGCGACCTCCTGGGGATTGTGGATGAGCGGGCCCCAGGTGGCGGCCCCTCCGGGCCCGTTGCGGGCGGCCTGCAGGGCCATGTCCACCGCGCGGCGGACCCCACCGCAGAACCCCATGTGCTTTGCGACGAGCACTCGCATGGCCTGGGCCCAGCATATCACAGGCCGCGGGCGCCCACTCGAGCCCGAGACGCTTCGTGGTGCGGCGGAGGAACACCCAGGAGGTCCGCGATCGCCCGCATGATCCGGTCACTCGCCAGGGCGATCCGCTCCGGCCCCCTCGGCAGGTCGTCCAGCTGAAACGGCGGGCCGATCCGCGCCCGGATCTTGCGGAACCGTGGGAGGTAGGCACCCTTGGGAAGGACCTCCAACGTTCCCAGGATCCCCACGGGCAGGATCGGCACGCCCGCCCGCAAGGCGAGGAACGCCGCGCCGGGCTCCGCGGGCAACAGGTAGCCGCGTGGGTTGCGGGTCCCCTCCGGGAACATGCCCACGACCCCCCCACGGGCCAAAACGTCCAGGGCGGTGCGGATGGCCTGTCGGTCGGGCTCCCCGCGCCGCACGGGGAACGTGCCGATGCACAGCATCCACGAGCGCAGGAGGGGAATGCGGAAGAGCTCTTCCTTCGCCATGAAGTGCACCTTATGGCGCAGGGCCACGCCCAGGACCGGTGGGTCGAAGGCGCTCCAGTGGTTGGAGACCGCGAGGAACGGTCCTCGGGCCGGCTCGTGCTCGCGTCCCTGGACCTCCAGGCGGAAAAGGCCCTTCAGAATGGCTGCGATCACGAGTTTGCTCGCCAGGTAGACGGCGTTACCGACCTGCATCCCTCACCCCCGTTCTCTGATCCGTTCGCGCACCAGCCGGACGATCTCCTCCGCCACCTCCTCCGGTGTGCGGGACGTGCTGTCCACGACCACCGCGTCCTCCGCGCGCCGCAGGGGGGCCACGGCCCGGGTCTGCGCCGCCTCGTCATCCTCCCGCACGAGGTCCCGCACAGCGTCCAGGGAGACATCCTCGCCCCGGGCCACGAGCTCCTGCCAGCGCCGCCGCGCGCGCTCCTCCAGGGAAGCGACCAGGTACACCTTCACGTCGGCGTCGGGGAGCACTATGGTTCCGATGTCCCGCCCCTCCACCACCACCCCGCCCTGGCGGGCGAGGGTCCGCTGTTGCTCGGTGAGCACCGACCGCACGGTGGGGTTACTGGCCACCCGCCGCACCGCGACGTTTACCTCCACGGACCGGATGGCGTCCGTCACGTCCTCGCCGTCGCACCACACCCGCCTTCCCTCGGGATCTGTGTCGAGGTCCACCCGGGTGCGCCGCGCCAGCTCGGCCACGGCCGGAGCGTCGTCCAAGGGAACCCCCTCCCGCAGAGCCTTCCAGGCCACCGCGCGGTACATGGCGCCGGTGTCCACGTGACGGAAGCCCAGCGCGCGGGCCACCAACCGGGCCACGGTTCCCTTGCCGGAGCCCATGGGGCCGTCGATGGCGACCACCGGCCTGCGGCTCACCCCCCATCCACCCTCGGGAGCACCACCGGCCGGTGCAGCTGCGGGTGCCGCCACAGCAAGGCCGCCTCCCCGTACGCGGCCGCGACCGCCTCCGGGACCAGCACCGCCTCGGGCGGACCGTCCCGCAACACGCGGCCGCCGCACAGCAGCACCACCCGGTCGAAGAACAGCGAGGCCACGTTCAGGTCGTGGGTGGCGGCCACCACCGCGTACCCCGCCTCCCGAAGCCTGTGGAGGAGCTCGACCACCTGAGCCTGTGCTGCCAGGTCCAAATGGGCCGTGGGCTCATCCAGCAGCAGCACGCCGGCCCCTTGGGCCAGCACCCTGCCCAGCAAAACCCGCTGCCGTTCCCCTCCGCTCGTCTCCTCAACCCGGCGGCCCGCCAGGTGCTCGGTACCTGTCCGCCGCATGACCTCCCAAGCCTCACGGTCCTCCTCCCACCGCCAGGAAAACCCTTGCCCCCCCGCATACCGCCCCATCCGCACCACCTCGAGACAGCGGAATCCGATCGGCGTCGCTGGGTCCTGGGGGAGGTAAGCGAGCCGTCGTGCGCGCTGTCGCGGAGTCAGCGAGCTGACCTCCACCCCGTCCAGCCTCACCGAGCCCCAGGAGGGCCTCGTGAGGCCTGCAAGGCAGCGCAGGAGCGTGCTCTTGCCCGCACCGTTGGGACCGCACACAGCCACGAGCTCCCCGCCCTCCACCACCAGGTCCACCTCTTGAAGCACCGGCCTCGCCCCGAACCGCACCCCGATCTCCTTGGCTTCCAGCCTCATCGACCTGCCCCCGGGTGCAGGATTTTCGCCACCTGCTCCAGGCCGAGCACCAGGCGCGGGCCCGGTCTCACAACCCAGGCGGGGTCTACCTCCGCCACGCATCCCCTGCGCACCGCCGCGGTCCTCCTCCACGCCGGGCGGGCGAGGACGCGGTCCCGGCCCTCACCGAGCACGAGCACGCACTGCGGGTTCCGAATCAGCACTTCCTCTTCCGATACCTGCGGCCAGCCGGTCAGGTCCTCGAATACGTTGCGCCCGCCCGCCTTCCGGATCAGGTCGTCTGGAAGCGTCCTGCGGCCAGCGGTGAGAAACGGTTGGTCCCAGACCTGAACGAATACGCGTACAAAAGGCCGGCCC
>JBEQAH010000196.1:0-3995 GCA_041640435.1 bacterium
AGGGCTGGAGTTGGATCCTCGCACCGTCGCGTTCCGGCTTCAGCCGTTCCCGTGCTACGAGTACGTACTGCGGCTGCGTCAGGCGCACACCCTGATCGCCATGCCCGCGGAGTGGGTGGAGGAGTCGGCGTGGCAGGACCGCCTGGCCGAGCCCATGGCCCGGGCCCGCGCGTACCTGGAGGAGTTCGTGCCGATCCAGGAGCGAGTGGACCTGGCCGCGCGGGAGGTGCCGCGGTTCCAGCAGGTGCTCAAGCCGTGACCGCTCCGCCCCTTGTGGAGCAGATCCCCACAGGCCCCATCGGCACGAACTGCTACGTGTGTGCAGACCCGCAGTCGCGGCGCGGCTGGATCATCGACCCCGGCGACGACGCTGCGGTCATCGCGGAGGTGGTGGCCCAGCACGGCCTCGCGGTGGACGCCATCGTCATCACGCACGCGCATTGGGATCACGTGGGTGCTGTGCGGGCGCTTCGGGAGGTGACGGGAGCTCCCTTCTGGGCACCCGAGGGGGAGGTGGAGGAACTGCGGCACGCCGCGGCGCGGGCACAGCTGGCCTTCGGCTACGCCATCGACCAGCCCCCGGATCCGGACCGCCTGCTGCGGGACGGCGAGGTGCTGCGGGCCGGGGAGCTCACATTGCACGTCCTCCACGCACCGGGCCACACCCCCGGGCACGTGATCCTAGTCGGGGATGGACTCGCCTTCGTGGGAGATGTGGTGTTCGCGGGCAGCGTGGGCCGCACCGACCTCCCGGGCGGAGACTGGGAGGCCCTGCAGCGCACTCTGCGCGAGCGGATCCTCGTCCTCCCGGACGACACCATCCTGTACCCCGGGCACGGGCCACCGACCACGGTAGGACGGGAGCGGGCCTCCAACCCGTTCCTGGTGGGGCTGTCCGCGGGGTGACGGCCCCCCTGGTGTTCGTGCACGGCGCCGGCGCCGACGGCCGCGTCTGGCAGAACCAGCGGTTGGATTTTCCCGGCGCCGTGGCCCTGGACCTCCCCGGCCACCCGGATGGCGAGCCGCTGGCCACGGTGGAGGCGTACGCGGAGTGGGTCGTGCGGAAGCTCCAGGAGGCCGGCTTGAGCCCGGCGGTGCTTGTGGGCCACTCCATGGGCGGTGCTGTCGTGTTGAGCGCTGCCCTCCAGGTGCCGGAGCTCGTGCGCGGCTTGGTGCTGGTGGCTACGGGCCCTCGGCTGCGGGTGAACCCACGTTTCCTGGAGGGCCTCGCACAACGGCCGGAGGAGACCCTGGACCGGTTCGTGGACCTGTGGTTCGGCCCACGGGTGGACAGCCGGACCCGGGAGCGGGTGCGGGAGGCGGTGCGCCAGCTGGGTCCCCGCGTGCTGCTACAGGACCTCAGGGCGTGCGACGCCTTCGACGCCACGGGCAAGCTCGGGCAAATACAGCGACCCACCCTCGTGGTGGCCGGAGAGAAGGACGTCCTCACCCCGCCGGGCCTCAGCTGGGAGCTGCACGCGGGGATTCGGGGCGCAAGCCTCGTCGTTGTACCAGATGCGGGGCACACGGTGTTCCTCGAACGGCGGAGACTGTTCCGCGACAGCCTGCGTACGTTTGTGGCCGAGTTGGCCCCGCGGAGGTGAAGGGTGTTCCGGATGCCGGCCGAAGCGCGCTTGGTGGCGCTGCGGCTGCGGGTGCGTGAGCGGGCGCGGGCGCTGGCCTTCTACCGGGACCTGCTGGGGCTGGAGGTGGTGGGCGAAGAGCCCTTGCGCCTCGCACCTGCAGCCCTGGGGTTCACGTTGGAGCTCGAAGTGGTCCCGCAGGCCCCCTCTCACCCCCCGGGGAGCGTTGGGTTGTACCACTTCGCCCTGCTGCTGCCCGACCGCGCCTCTTTGGCCTCGGTCGTACAGCGACTGCTAGAGCGGGAATGGCCGTTGGAGGGCGCAAGCGACCACGGCGTGTCGGAGGCCTTTTACTTGAGTGACCCCGAGGGCAACGGCCTGGAGCTGTACCGGGACCGTCCCCGCGAGCTGTGGCCCCTGCGCGGCCAGGAGCTGAGGATGGTCACGCGGGGTTTGGACGTGGGGTCGGTGCTGCGGGAGGCCAAAGGGCCGCGGGGGCTTGACCCGCACACGCGCCTCGGACACGTGCACCTGTCGGTGGCCGACCTGGAAGCGGCCGAGCGGTTCTACGCAGGGGCTCTCGGCCTGGAGGTCACCCAGCGGAGTTACCCCGGCGCCCTCTTCTTCGCCGCGGGCGGCTACCACCACCACGTGGGCGCGAACGTGTGGGGCACCCGCCGCCCGGCACCGGAGGGGAGTACGGGCCTGGTGTGCTACGTGTGGTCCGTGCCGGAAGGCACCACAGCCGCGCTGGCTGAGCACCTGCGGTCTTCGGACGTCCGGCACCGGTTCGAGCCCCCGGAAGTGCGTGCCCCAGACCCCGCGGGCGCGGAAGTGGTGGTGCGGGAAAGCGCCTAAAGCTCTGTAGCCTCCCCGCGACCGGGCTGCGCCAGCGGGAGCTCCACGGTAAAACAGGCCCCCCCTTGCGGTCGGTTGCGCACCCGGATGGAACCGCCGTGGTCCCGCACGATGCCGTACGAGATCGAAAGCCCCAGACCTGTCCCCTCGCCCACTTTCTTCGTGGTGAAGAAGGGGTCAAACACCCGGCTCAGGTGCTCCGGGGGGATGCCAGGCCCGGTGTCTGCGAACTCCACCACGGCCCGGTCGCCCGCGCGGACGGTGGAGATCTCCAGCCGGCCGGGCTGTCCGCCCATGGCCTGCAGCGCGTTCCGGACGATGTTGAGGAACACCTGCTGGAGCTGAAGGGGGTTCCCAAGCACCACCAGCGGCTCGGGGTGCAGGCGGGTTTCGATGTGCACGCCCTCTCCCTCCGCCCGGGGGACCTTTAGGGTCTCCAGGACCACCGCGTTCACGTCCACGGGTTCCCGATCCACCGACTGGGGCCGCGCGAAGGTCAGAAGACTCTGCACGATGTGCCGGGCCCGGTCCGCCTCCCGCACGACTACCCGGCAGTACTCCCGCAGGTCCTCCGGAATGGACGGATCCGCTTCCATCAGCTGGGCATACCCTAGCACCGAGGTGAGGGGGTTGTTCAGCTCGTGAGCCACCCCTGCGACGAGCTCTCCCACCGCGGACAGTTTCTCAGCCTGGACCAGCTGGGCTTGTGCCTCCCGCAGGGCCCGGGTTCGCTCCTCGACGATGCGCTCCAGGTCCTGCTGGTGGGCCTGCAGCTTGGCGCGCGAATCCCGCAGCTCCGCCACCATGCGGTTGAACACCGCGGCCATCTCGGCGGTTTCATCCCTGTGGCGGACCTGGACCTGCACATCCAAGCTCCCCTGTCGGACCCGGTCCATGCCGTCCCGCAGGGCTTCCAGGGAGCCCGTGACGGCCCGCGTCACCGCCACCGCGACCACGAACCCCACCAGCAGCGCGAACAGCGACGCTGCGGACAACGTCTCAACGAACGACACCACCGACTCGTTCACGAGACTCAAGTTCGCCATCGCGCGGTCACGCTCCACCTCCAGCAGGGGCCGCAAGGCCTCCAGCCGCTCCACCACCTGGGCGACGGCGGCCGCCATCGCGGTGGGTTCAAGAGGAGGGCTCAGTAAGGCGTCCGCCCGGCGGGCGGCGTTGGGGAGGTCGGTAGACAGCATCCTCGCCTCGGGGAGAGCCGCGAGCCTCTCCACCTCCGCCAGCAGCGCCAGGTCTTGTTCAAGAAGCCGCGCCGGCGCAGGTAGGCGGGGGTCCACGGTCGCAACCAGGGCGGCGGCCGCGCGTCCGAAGAAGCGCGTCTCGAACTCGTGCGTGGCAAGGACCGCGCGGTTCAGGTGGTTGGCCCGCTCGCTGTTGCGCGCCAGGTCCCGGAGGAAGGTGGGAAGCCAGGTGGCCCGCTGAAGGGCTTCCAGCTGGGCGGCCCCCGCCACCGCGGCGCCCCGAAACCGTTCCAGCTCGCCCTGCAGGATCTCCCGCAGCTGCCGGTGGCTGGCCAGAAGGGGGGCGAGCCGGCTG
>JBEQAH010000197.1:0-3994 GCA_041640435.1 bacterium
TGCAGGGCCGCCACCCGCCCGGCGTGCGCAACCCCTTGCGCGCCGTGCGGGCAGCTCGCCACCTGCTGCGGGCCCACGCGAGTGCCTACCGGGCGCTGCATGAAGTGCAGCCCGGCGCGCGCGTGGGTGTCGCCCACAACCTCCGGCCCATGGACCCTTTGCGGGAGGCCCACCCCGGTGACCGGTGGGTGGCTTCCTGGCACGGCGAGTGGTTCAACTGGATGTGGCTGGACGTCCTGCACACGGGTGCTTGGCACGGCTTGCTGGGCCCGGGCGCGCTGGAGGAGTGCGCGGGCACCATGGACTTCGTCGGGGTCAACTACTACACGCGGGACCGTGTGCGGTTCGCCCCGTGGGCGCCCCACGCCGCCTTCGGCGTTCACCGCCCCACCCCCGGCGCGCCGCTCAGCGACCAGGCCTACGGAGAGATCTACCCCGAGGGGCTCGTGCGGGTGCTGCGGGAGGTTTGGGTTCGGTACCGCAAGCCGGTGTTCGTGACAGAGAACGGGCTTCCGGACGCTGCGGACCGCTGGCGGCCCCGCTTCCTGGTGGACCACGTGCGCGCGGTGGCGCGCGCGCTGTCGGAGGGGGTCCCCGTCCTGGGTTACTACCACTGGTCCGTGGTGGACAACTTCGAGTGGCAGGAGGGCTGGAGCCTCCGGTTCGGATTGTTCGGGTTAGATCCGCAGACCCAACGGCGGTGGGAGCGGCCCTCTGCGCGGGTCTACGCGCGGATCTGTGCGGCCCACGGCCTCCCTGCGGACCTCCTCGCCGCCACGGATAGAAGCGAACCTTGCGATTCCATTGAAGACTTTTAGCCCAAAGGGGTTGATCTTTGCGTGGAGTGCGGCTAGCATGAGGCTCGGACGCGGTCCTCGGCGGGCACGGAGCTCATCGAGACCGCGTTCACGTTTGGTTCGACCTCTGGCCGGCGCCCAGCGACGGAGCCGGGCGGCCGGCCGTCATGTTGCAGGAGGCGCTGTGGTCCGTACACACCGTGAGGCTCTGTGGGAAGCGCGGAAGGAGACGGTGGCCTTCCGGGTAGACCACCGCAGGCGGGTGGACCGGGAGCGCCGCCTCCTGTCCACTCACCGCCAGGCGCTGAAGCGGCCGCGGGTGCACACCACCCACCCGGTGGAACATCGCGCGGTGCTCGAAGGTGCCAAACGGCTTGCCCGGGAGAACCTGGGTGCGCACCGCCGGGCGTTGGCCGAAAACGCGTGGCTGTTGAAGCTGGTGGAGCTCTACGAGCGCGTGCAGCAGCTGCGCGCGGAGCGGCAGCGCGAGAAGGCGGGCCGTCGTCCCGTGGCGGCCGCGCCTGTCCAAACCTAGTCCACCCCACCCCTCGGCTCCCCCGGCCGAGGGTGATGCCCCACCCCCCACCAGCGGCGGCCCTCGTGGCCGCCGCTGGCTTTTTCGCTTACCCCTCCGTGGAGAGTGCCCGCACCCTCGGGTGGCGCCGCAGGCGCCCCAGCAGGTTGCGCTTCGCCAGGTACACCTCCTCCACCGTCGTGAACAGGTCAGGCCGCCGCCGTTGAAGCTCTTGAGGAGGTGTCCCCAACACGAACGATTCGTACACCAGGACCCGCTCCCGGTCGTCCCGCAGGAGGGATTGCACCAAGTTCCACAGCTCCTGGCGGTGGAGGCGCTCGAGGGCTTCGGCCTCAGGATCGTGGGCCTGCGGCACCTCCCCGGGTTCCTCGAAGGCCTGGCGCTGGCGCGCCCGCACCAGGTCCAGGACCGCGCTGTGGGTGCACATCTTGAGGTAGCGGAGCACGCTCGGGAGATCCGGGAAGCGGCTGAACTTGTCCCCGTCCACGGCGGACAACAACTTCTCGAAGGCCCGGTTAACGAAGTAGTCCACAGACTCCCCGGTGCGGAGGAACCCGGGGTGGCGGCGTGCCCAAGCGGCCACCAGGTTTTCGTACCGCGCGTACAGGGCGCTCCAGGCGTCGCGCTCCCGCTCCACGAGGGCCCGGTGGAACAACGCGTAGGCCTCGGCGTCGGGACCCCGTTCCGCATCTCCGCTCATGGCCGGCCGAGGCTCCAGGACGTGTTCGAGTGAAGCGCTTGCCGGGGTTATTCTGGCGGAGGATCTTTAATTCCTCCGCGGAGGTGTCCATGCGGGTCCTCGTCACCGGCGGGGCGGGGTTCATCGGCTCCCACGTGGTGGAGGTGCTGCGGCGGGCAGGTCACCACGTGGCCTGCGCAGACGTGCTGACCACGGGCCGGGCCGAGCATCTCCCGCCAGGCGTCCCCCTGTACAGGGTGGACGTGGCCAGCCAAGCGGTGTGGGAAGTGTTCCAGCAGGAGAAGCCGGACGCGGTCTGCCACCTGGCCGCGCAGGCTTCGGTGGCGGCCTCCGTTCGCGATCCCGTGGAGGACGCGAGGGTGAACGTGGTGGGCACACTGCGCATCCTCCAGGGCTGTGTGCGCTACGGGGTGCGACGGGTGGTGTTCGCCAGCACCGGCGGCGCCATCTACGGCGAACCCGAGGTGCTGCCTACGCCTGAGGACACCCCCGCGCGCCCCTTGAGCCCCTACGGCGTGCACAAGCTGTGCGCGGAGCACCACCTGGCCTCGTACGAACATTTGTACGGGCTCCCGTGGGTTGCGCTGCGATACGGCAACGTGTACGGCCCGCGGCAGGACCCGTATGGCGAAGCTGGAGTCGTGGCCATCTTCTGCGCGGCCATGCTGCAGGGTCGCCGGCCGGTCATCTTCGGAGACGGCATGCACACCAGGGACTACGTGTACGTGGAGGACGCCGCCCGAGCCAACCTGCTCGCCCTGGAACGCGAGGGCACCGGGGCGTTCAATATCGGGACCGGCCGCGACACGTCCACCCGGGAGATCTTCGACCTTCTGCGAGAAGCCACGGGCTATCGGGGCGAGCCTGAGTACGGGCCTCCCAGACCCGGGGACGTGCGGCGCATCGCCCTGGATCCATCGCGGGCCGAACAGGTGCTCGGCTGGCGGGCAAAGGTCCGTCTGGAGGAGGGCATCGCGCGCACCGTGGCGTGGTTCCGGGAGCGGCTCGAGGGTGGACGCGTGGACGTACCATAGACCTGCAGGTCCAAGCCTTGCGCGGAGCGTGCCATGCGTCCAGTCTGGAAAGGGCACATCGCCTTCGGGCTCGTCACCATCCCGATCCGGGTGTACGTGGCGCAGGAATCCAAGGATGTGCGGTTCCGTCAGCTCCACCAAGCATGCGGCACGCCCATCAAGCAGGTGCGTCGCTGCCCCGCCTGCAACCGCGACGTGGAGTGGGAGGAGATCGTCCGGGGCTACGAGTACGAGAAGGGCCGCTTCGTGCCGGTCACTGACGAGGACCTTCAGAACCTCCCCCTTCCCACCTCCGGCACCCTCAACCTCTACGGCTTCGTGCAGCTGCAGGTGATCGATCCCATCCATTACGAGCGGGCCTACTACCTGGCCCCGGATGCGGGCGGTGCCAAAGCCTTCAAGCTCCTCCAGGAGGCCCTGGCCGCCGCGGGGCGGGTGGGCGTCGGCAAGGTGGTTCTGCGGGAGAAGGAGCACCTGGTGGCCGTGCGGCCGTACCGGGACGCTCTGGTGATGGAAGTGCTCTACTACCCGGACGAGATCCGCGCGCTCCGGGATCTCCCCGAGTACCCCATCGAGGTGAAGGTCCATCCCAACGAGCGCAAGATGGCCGTGCAACTCGTGGAAGGCATGAGCATGGAGTTCCGGCCGGAGGAGTACCGGGACGAGTATCGGGAAGCGCTTTTGCGGGTCATCCAGGCGAAGGTGGAGGGCGCCCCGCGGCCTGCGGCCGCCCCTCCGCGGGAGGAGAAGGTGGTGGACCTCATGGAGGCGCTGCGCCGCAGCCTGGAGATGGCGAAGCGGGAGCGGGTGCGCAAGCCTCAGCCCGCGAGCCCCTCGAGGCGGGTCGCGGCCATGCGGGAACGGCACAAGTGACCCGTCCCCGCGTTTGGGCGGGTACTTCGGGGTTCGCGTTCCCAAGCTGGCGCGG
>JBEQAH010000198.1:0-3985 GCA_041640435.1 bacterium
CTGGCCCAGGAGGGCTACATCGCAGATCGGGAGATCGCGACCGCCATCTATCTCTCCATCGAGCTGCACAAGCCGCTACTAGTGGAAGGCGCCGCGGGGGTGGGCAAGACCGAGATCGCCAAGGTCATGGCCCGCGCTCTGGGCACGGACCTGATCCGGCTGCAGTGTTACGAGGGTCTGGACGTCCACACCGCCTTGTACGAGTGGAACTACCAGAAGCAGATGCTGCGCATCCGTCTGGAGGAGCAGAGTGGCCGCAGCCTGGAGGAGAAGGAGCAGACCATCTTCTCCGAGCCGTTCCTCCTCCGTCGTCCCCTTTTGCAGGCCATCACCCACCCCCGGGCGCCGGTCCTGCTCATCGACGAGGTGGACCGGGTGGACGAGGAATTCGAAGCGTTCCTCCTGGAGGTTTTAAGCGACTGGCAGATCACCATCCCGGAGATCGGCACCATCCGGGCCCAGCACGTCCCCTACGTGGTGCTCACGAGCAACCGGACCCGGGAGTTGTCCGACGCCCTGCGCCGGCGCTGCCTGTACCTGTGGATCGACTATCCCACCTTCGAGAAGGAGCTGGCCATCGTGCTGCGCAAGGTGCCCGGCGTGTCCCGCCGGCTGGCGGAGCAGATCGCCGCGTTCATGCACGCGGCCCGGGCGTTGGATCTGCAGAAGATTCCGGGGGTGGCCGAGACCCTGGACTGGAGCGCCGCGTTGATCCGCCTGCACCGGGACCACCTGGACCGGGAGGCCGTGGAGCGGACGTTGAGCTGCCTGTTCAAGCACCATGAGGACCAGCGGGTGGCGAAGGGGCCGTGGCTCGACCGGGCGCTCGCGGTAATCTCCGAAGCCCAGCGGGACGGGCAGTCGCTCGCGACCTCCCTGGACCGGTTGGAGCGCCTGGCGAAGGGGTGAGGGCCGGGCCATGCGCCCGGAGTTCGGCAGCCTGACCGAGCACGTGGTGGAGTTCGGCCGCCGCTTGCGGGCCGCGGGGGTGCTGTGCGGGCCCGGGGAGGTCACCGACGCCCTGCGGGCCCTGCAGGTGGTAAACGTGCTGGACCAGGAGGCCTTCCGGCTTGCCCTCCGCAGCACCCTGCCTCACCGACGGGAGGACCTGCCTGTGTTCGACGCCCTGTTCGAAGCGTACTGGATGGGGCGTCTTGCGCCGGAGCGGCCTCAAGACACCCGGGACGCCCAGCCGCAGGCGCAACCCGAGTCCGCTACAGGGTCTTTGTCCGTCCAGCGATGGGCAGAGGGCGCGGAGGACGGTGACCGGGAGGTCCCCGGCTACAGCCCTCTGGAGTTGTTGGGCCGCAAGGACTTCTCCACCTTTCGCGAGGACGAACTGGATCAGATCGCGCGACTGGTGGTGGCCATTGCCCGCCGCATCGCGACCCGGTGGAGTCGGCGGTGGCGCCGGGCGCGGCGCAGCCATACCCTCGACATGCGGCGCACCCTGCGGTTGCACCTGCGGTGGGGTGGGGCGTTCCCCGAGCTCGCGTTCCAGCGGCGGCGCGTGCGCAAGCACCGCATCGTGCTCCTGTGCGACGTGTCCGGGTCCATGGACGTGTACAGCCGCTTTTTGATCCAGTTCGTGTACGCGCTGCAAGACGCGGTGGGCCGGGTGGAGTCCTTCGTGTTCAGCACCTCCCTGACCCGCGTGACCCGCGAGCTGCGGACGCCCTCCCTTCGCACAGCCCTGGATCGGTTGAGCCGCAGCGTGCCCAACTGGTCTGGAGGGACGAGGATCGGCGCGAGCCTCCGCCAGTTCCTCGACCGCTACGGAGGGTTGCTGGATCACAGGACGGTGGTGTTGATCGTGAGCGACGGGTGGGACACCGGGGAGGTGGACGTGCTGCGGCGGGCGATGCACGAGATCCAGGCGCGGGCGGCCCGCGTGATCTGGTTGAACCCCTTGCTGGGGAGCCCGGGCTACCAGCCCCTCACGCGGGGTATGCAGGCCGCGCTTCCGTACGTGGACGTGTTCGCGTCCGCCCACAACGCGGAGAGCCTGAGGGAACTGGAGCACGCGTTGGCGAATCGGTTGCGGGCAGGGTAGAGCAGCGGACCGGAGGCGGGGATGCGGGAACTGGTGGACGTGCTGGAAGCCTTGCGGCAGGCCCGCCAGGCCGGGGAAGACGCCGCCCTCGCCACCGTGGTGGCGGTGCGCGGCTCCACCTACCGGCGCGAGGGCGCACGGCTCTTCCTCGGCGCCTCTGGCCGGCAGGTCGGCTCGGTCTCAGGTGGGTGCCTGGAGGGCGACATCCAGGTGGTGGCGGAGGACGTGCTGCGGGACGGCCGGCCGCGCAGGCTGCACTACGACCTCACCGCCGACGACGACACGGTGTGGGGACTGGGCCTGGGGTGCAACGGCGTGGTGGACGTGCTCCTGGAGAAAGTGGGGTCCCTGGAGCCCTCGCCCGAGTCCTTCCTGGCGCGGGCCGTGGAGGGCGGGGTGCCCCTCGCGGTGGTCACCGTGGTTGGCCCTGAGGAGGCGCCCGCGCTGGGCCGCCGGCTCGTGGTGGAGGCCCACGGGCAGGTGGAGGGCAGCCTGGGTTCGCCCAGCCTGGACCGCGTTGGCGTCGAGCTGGGGCGGCGGGCGCTGGAATCCGGGCGGCCAGGTCGGGAGGAGGCGGAGGAGCTGGAGCTGTTCGCAGAACCCATCCTGCCGCCACCACGCCTGGTGGTGTGCGGGGCGGGCCACGACGCCATCCCTCTGGTCCGCCTCGCTGCGCAGGTGGGGTTCCGGCCGGTGGTGGTGGACCGGCGCGAAAGGTTCTTGAACCGGGAGCGGTTCCCGGAGGCCGACAGTTTCGTGCCCACCGAGTTCCCCGAGGCCGCGTCGGCGGTGCGCCCGGATGGGCGCACGTGCGTGGTGATCATGACCCACAACTACGTGCACGACCGCGACCTCTTGCGCTCGTTCCTTCGGTGGGAGCCTTTCCCCGCCTACCTGGGGATGCTGGGACCGCGGAACCGTACGGAAAAGATCCTGCGGGAGCTCGAGGCGGAGGGCACCATCCCTACACCGGAACAGCGGCAGCGGCTGTTCGCCCCGGTAGGGCTGGACATCGGCGCCGAAGGGCCCGAGGAGATCGCGCTGGCGGTGCTCGCGGAGATCCTGGCCGCCCGGAACTCCAGGTCCGGCGGGTTCCTGCGGGATCGCCGGGGCCGGATCCACGAAGCCGTCGCTGCCCCCGGGTGACGCCCCCTGCACCCGACCCGGAAGTGGCGGCCGTGGTGCTGGCCGCCGGCGAGAGCCGCCGCATGGGGAGTCCCAAGCTCCTGCTTCCCTGGGGCGGAAGGAGCCTAGTGCGCCGGGCAGCGGAAGCCGCCCTTGGCGCGTGCCAGCGGGTGGCAGTGGTGGTAGGCCCGCAGGCGGACCGGATGCGCTCTGAGCTCACCTCGCTTCCCGTACGGGTGGTGACCAACCCGGACTACCGGGAGGGAGTTGCTGCATCCCTGCGCCGCGGGCTCCAGGAGGTGTCAGACGCCCCCGCAGTCCTCGTGGTCCTAGCAGATCAGGCCGCGGTCACCGCGGGGCACCTGCGCCAGCTCGTGCGGGCGTACCGAGAGACCGGTGCGGCGGTGATCGCCGCCTCCTACAAAGACGGGGTGGGAGCGCCCGCGGTGTTCGCCCGGCGGCTGTTCCCGGAGCTGATGGCGCTTCGCGGGGATGCGGGCGCCAAGCGGATCATCGAACGCCACCGGCAGGAGGCGGTGTGGGTTCCCATCCCGGAGGCCGCCGTGGACGTGGATACACCCGAGGACTGGCAGGCGCTGAAGGGGCGAGAGCCTTTTGATCCCGTGCCCTAGCGAGAGCATCGAGCGCCGACCCTCTGAGCTCGGTTCAAAGCACCTGCGCCCGAGCCACGGTTCGCTGCGCAGACCGAGCCCGGGGCGGGTGTGAAGGTCTACCGGACGCCGAGCCAGTCAGGGAACCACAGGGCGAGGGCGGGCCAGTAGGTTAAAAGGACGAGGACCGTCCAGA
>JBEQAH010000199.1:0-3955 GCA_041640435.1 bacterium
GACTTCGTGGAGGCGGCTCGGGCCCTGGGGGCGTCCAACGCCCGCATCATGCTGCGGCACCTGGTGCCCAACACCCTGGCGCCGGTCATCGTGGCCGCCACGCTGGCGGTGGGCGGAGCCATCCTCACCGAGGCGGCACTCTCGTACCTCGGCTTCGGCATCCAGCCGCCCACCCCGTCGTGGGGAAACATGCTGCAGAACGCGCAGGACTTCATCTGGCGGACGCCCCTGCTGGCCTTCTGGCCGGGGCTGATGATCTTCGTGACCGTGCTGTGCTTCAACTTCTTCGGCGACGGGCTGCGGGATGCCTTGGACCCGCGGCTCAAGCCGTGAGGGAGGAGGAGGAAGAGTGACGGAACGGCTGCTGTCGGTGCGGAACCTGAAGACGTACTTCTACACCGACGAGGGCGTGGTGAAGGCCGTGGACGGGCTCAGCTACGACCTGGACCGGGGTCAGACCCTGGGGATCGTGGGGGAGAGCGGCAGCGGGAAGAGTGTGCACGCCCTGTCCATCATGCGGCTCGTGCCGAGCCCCCCGGG
Organism: bacterium; assembly: GCA_041640435.1. Lineage (GTDB taxonomy): Bacteria > Sysuimicrobiota > Sysuimicrobiia > Sysuimicrobiales > Sysuimicrobiaceae > Tepidifontimicrobium. The sequence continues at coordinate 541 of JBEQAH010000199.1, forward strand.
CAAGATCGTGGACGGCCAGATCTTGTTCGAGGGGCAGGACCTGCTGCGCCTTTCGGAGGAGCAGATGCGGCGGATCCGGGGGAACCGGATCGCCATGATCTTCCAAGAGCCCATGACCTCCCTCAACCCGGTGCTGACCGTGGGCGAGCAGATCGCGGAGGCGGTGATGCTCCACCAGGGCCTGGACCGGCGCGCGGCCTGGGAGCGGGCGGTGGAGATGCTGGACCGGGTGAAGATCCCCTCCGCCCGGGATCGGGCCCGGGACTACCCGCACCAGTTCAGCGGGGGGATGCGGCAGCGGGTGATGATCGCCATGGCCCTGTCCTGCAACCCCGCGGTGCTCATCGCCGACGAGCCCACCACGGCCTTGGACGTAACCATCCAGGCGCAGATCCTGGACCTCATGCGGGAGCTTCAGCGGGAGTTCGGAACCGCCATCATCCTCATCACCCACAACCTCGGGGTGGTGGCGGAAATGTGCGACCAGGTGGTGGTGATGTACGCGGGCCGGCCCGTGGAGCGGACGGACGTGATGCGCGCCTTCAAGGAGCCTAAGCACCCCTACACTTGGGGGCTACTCCACTCCGTGCCCAAGCTGTACGAGCGGGCGGAGCGGCTCATCCCCATCGAGGGGCAGCCCCCGAGCCTCATCGACCTGCCTCCGGGTTGCGCCTTCGCCCCGCGGTGCCCGTTCGCCATGCCGGTGTGCACCACGGTGGACCCGCCGGAGTACGCCGTGGGCCGCGACCACACCGCGCGGTGCTACCTGTACAGCGAGCATGCGGGGCCGGAGGACCGCAGGGCGGCGGAGCGGGCCGGGCTGCTCGCTAGCACTCGGGGCCTGTAGGAGGACGACCATGGCGGGTGATGTGATCCTCGAGGTGCGGGACCTGGTGAAGCACTTCCCCATCACCAAGGGGTTCCTGTTGCAGCGGGCGGTGGGCGCGGTGCGGGCGGTGGACGGGGTTTCCTTCACCGTGCGCGAGGGGGAGACCCTGGGCCTGGTGGGGGAGAGCGGGTGCGGCAAGACCACCACCGGCCGGCTCATCCTGCGACTCATGGAGCCCACCTCAGGCGAGGTGATCTTCCAGGGGCGCAACGTGTTCCGGTTGAACCGGGAGGAGCTGCGACGGCTGCGGCGGGACATGCAGATCATCTTCCAGGACCCGTACTCCTCCTTGAACCCCCGCATGACGGTGGGGGACATCGTGGGCGAGCCTCTGGAGATCCACCGGCTCGCGCGGGGGCGGGAGAAGATCCGCCGGGTGCAGGAGCTGTTGGAGATCGTGGGTCTTTCGCCCTACCACGTGAACCGCTACCCTCACGAGTTCAGCGGGGGCCAGCGGCAGCGGATTGGCATCGCCCGGGCGCTGGCGGTGAACCCCAAGCTGGTCATCTGCGACGAGCCCGTTTCCGCCCTGGATGTGTCGATCCAGGCGCAAGTGATCAACCTCCTGGAAGAGCTCCAGCGGGAGTTCAAGCTGACGTACATCTTTATCGCCCACGACCTGTCCGTGGTGAAGCACATCTCCGACCGGATCGCCGTCATGTACCTGGGCAAGATCGTGGAGCTGGCTCCCGCGGACGAGCTCTTCGAGAACCCGCAGCATCCGTACACCGAGGCGCTGCTCTCCGCGGTCCCCATCCCGGACCCGGATGTCCGCCGGGAGCGGATCATCCTCCCCGGGGACGTGCCGAGTCCTGTGAATCCGCCCTCGGGGTGCCGGTTCCACACCCGGTGCATGTACGCGGTGGAGAGTTGCCGGACCCAGGAGCCGCCCTTTGAGGAGGTGTCCCCGGGCCACTGGGTGGCCTGCCCCGTGCTGCCCTTCCGCCACCAGCGCAGCCGCGCCGCGGTCCTCCCCAAGGCGCGGCCAGAGGGTGCGCGACAGACGTAGGGAAGCGGGCGTCAGGGGGCGCGCCGGGGGAAGCCCTCCCACCGGTCCAGGAAGCCCAGACAGCGCACGAACTCGAAGGTTCGGGCGGGCTCGCCCCCTGCGCGAAGGGTCAACGGGGCGAGCCTGTGTGCCTGCCGGCAGATCCGGTGGTACGGGACCTCCGGGGGAGTGCGGGCGTCGTACACGAGGAGCGCGTCCTCTCCCCGGAAGCGGGAGGCCGGGGCCCACTGCTCGAAGACGTAGAACCTTCCAACCACCACCACGGGAACGCGCTCCCGCGTCGCGTACGCGATCTGCGCGCCGTCCTGGTAGGTGAAGGAGACCACAAGGGCGGCGCCCGAACCGAGGTCGCGCACCCGTGCTGCGACCCGATCCCAGCCCTTCTGGTCCGCGAGCAGCCGGCCGTCCCACGCTGAGGCGGCCACCAGGGCCACCACAAGCCCGCTCTGGAGCGCCGCGACCCACAGTCCCACCCGCCGCCAGCGCACCCACCACCCATCCGTCCGGGCGACCACCGCAGGGAGGAGCGAGGCTGCGAGGGGAGCGGCGTAGTGCGGCTTGAACTTCCCCACGAGAGCCCCCGCGGCCAGGATCGCGAGGGCCGGTAGCGCCAGCAACGCCAGGAACCGGTCCGCTTCGGTGCGCGGGCGTACAGCCGCCACCACCAACAGCACGCCGAGCACGGGCGAGACGTACAGGCTGAAGCCGGCGATGGACAGGATCAGATTCCCGAGCGGTCCTGAGGCGACCCAAGCGGGGCGCTCCAGCACGAACCGGAAGCCCGACCAGTCGTGGTACGCGTTCCATACCACGTTCGGCGCGAACAGCAGGAGAGCCAACAGGGCTGCGCCGTAGGGGTGGGGGGAGCGGCGCAGCTCCGGCCGCAGGGCCACCAGCGCGACCAGCCCGGGCAGGAGGAACGCCATCGCGTACTTGCTCTGTAGGCCCAGGCCCACGGCGCAGCCCACGAGCCACCACAGCCGGGGGGCGCGCAGCGCGCGCCAGGCGGCCCACGCGGCCACGCTCCAGAAGAGGACCAGCGGCGCGTCCGGGGAGACGAGGGCCCCTCCGACGAGCAACACCGGGAGCGCGTGAAACATCACGACCGTCCGCCGCGCGGCGGCTGAGCCGTACAGGTCTCGGGCCAGCGCGTACACCACCCCCGCGGCGGCTGCGGACAGGACCAGGGACGGCGCCCGCAACGCCACCGGGTGGTCTCCGAACGCCGCGGTGGCAACCGCGAGGAGGACGGCCACCGCGGGCGGGTGGTCGAGGTAGCCCCAGTCCAGGTGCCGGGACCACACCCAGTAGTACGCCTCGTCGTCCAGCACGGGCAGCGCGAGGGCGCAGAAGAGACGGGCCGCGAACGCGGCGGCTACCCAGCCCACGAGAAGCCGGTGGGAAGCAGGGTGTGCGCTGCGGGGTTTCTGTGAGATTGTCAAGATTGTGCGGCCCACAGCCCGCGAGTATAATCCAAGCCGATCGCGCAGGCCACACGGGGCGGGGATGGAAGCGGG
>JBEQAH010000200.1:0-3951 GCA_041640435.1 bacterium
GTGGCGTTCGCCGTGGCCTCCGTGCTGGCCAGCTGGCCCGCGGGGAAGGCCCGGGAGGAGGAGCCGCTCGGCATCGGGTAGTCCGTCGGAGCTGTTTGCTGGCGGGCCGCGAGCCGTGTAAGCTAGGCACTCAGAGGCGACGAGGGTGAGGCGCGGGGACAGGGCCGCACAGGGAGCCCGGGCGCACTGGAACCGGGTCGGCGCATCCCCGCGTGGCGCACCTGAGCCGGAGGCTTCAAGCGGTAGCGCGTAGAGCCTCCCGGGAAGCCCGCCGTGACAGGGGCGCAGAGGGCCGGGCGCTACAGCCCGGAACCAGGGTGGGACCGCGGAAGCCCTCCGTCCCTGGGCGGAGGGCTTCTCCCTTTGGAGGGAGGCTGTGTTCTTCCAGGAACTGGTGCTGGCCCTGGACCGCTACTGGTCCAGTTACGGGTGCGTGCTGCAGCAGCCCTACGACGTGGAGGTGGGTGCCGGAACCAAGCACCCGGCCACCTTCCTCCGGGCGCTGGGGCCGGAGCCGTGGAAGGTGGCGTACGTGCAGTTCTCCCGGCGTCCCCAGGACGCCCGCTACGGCGACAACCCCAACCGCCTGGGCGCCTACTATCAGTACCAGGTGATCCTCAAGCCCTCTCCGGACGACGTGCAGGAGGTGTACCTGCGCAGCCTGGAGCACCTGGGGATCGACCTGCGCAGGCACGACGTGCGGTTCGTGGAGGACGACTGGGAGGATGCCAGCCTGGGCGCGTGGGGCGTGGGCTGGGAGGTCTGGCTGGACGGGATGGAGATCACCCAGTTCACCTACTTCCAGCAGTGCGGAGGCCTGGACTGCCGGCCGGTGTGCGCGGAGATCACGTATGGCCTTGAGCGGCTGTGCATGTACCTGCAGCGTAAGGCCAGCGTGTTCGACCTGGAGTGGGCACCCGGGGTGAGCTACGGGGAGCTGCGGCACCGGGAAGAGGTGGAGCACTCCCGCTACGGGTTTGAGGTGGCGGACGTGGAGCGGCTCCGGCGGATGTTCGACGTGTGTGAGCAGGAGGCGCGGGCGGCCCTGGACGCGCGCCTGGTCCTGCCCGCCCACGACTACGTACTCAAGTGCTCCCACCTCCTGAACCTCCTGGACGCCCGCGGCGCGCTCAGCGTGAGCGAGCGGGCGTCGCTGATCGGTCGTTGCAGGAGGCTCGCGCGCCAGGTGGCGGAGGGGTACGTGCGCCAGCGGGAGGAGATGGGGTTCCCGCTGCTGCGGGAGGCTGGCCGTGCCTAGGGTGCTCCTGGAGGTGGGGACGGAGGAGCTGCCCGCCCGGTTCGTCCAGCCGGCCCGGCTGCAGCTGGAGCAGGCCCTCCAGGACACGCTGCGCGAGGAGCGGCTCGCTCCCGCGTCTGTGCGCAGCTGGGCCACACCCCGTCGCCTCGCCGTGCTCGCGGAAGGGCTGCCCGGTCGGCAGCCTGACGCGGAGCGCGTGATCCGAGGGCCGGCGGCCCACGTGGCGTTCGACTCTGCGGGCCGGCCCACCCCCGCGGCCGTGGGCTTTGCGCGCAGCCAGGGGGTGCCGGTGGAGGCGCTGGAGCGCAGGAGCGCGGGCTCCGGCGAGTACGTATTCGCGCGACGGGTGGTGCAGGGCCGTGCGGCGGGGGAGGTGCTGGCGGAAGCTGTGCCCCGGTTGCTGGCGTCGCTCAGCTTCCCCAAGACCATGCGGTGGGCCGGTTACGATCTTCGGTTCGCCCGTCCCATCCGGTGGGTGGTGGCCCTTCTGGATGAGGACGTGATTCCCTTCGAGGTTGCGGGTGTCCGGGCCGGGCGGCTCACCTTCGGGCACCGTCAGCTCAGCCCCGGCCCCCACATCCTGCAGCGCGCGGACGCCCGGCACTACGAGCAGGTCACCCGCACAGCGTACGTGCTGGCCGATCGCGAGGCCCGGAGGGCGGAGGTGGCAGCACAGGTCAGGCGGTGTGCTCAAGAGGCGGGCGGAGAAGCGGAGTTGCACGAGGCTCTGTTGGATGAGGTGACCGATCTCGTGGAGTGGCCCACGGCGTTTTTGGGATGGTTCGATGCGGAGTTCCTGGAGCTGCCGGAGCCCGTGCTGGTCACGGTCATGCGCCACCACCAGCGGTACTTCCCCGTGCGCCGGGGCGGTGTTCTCCTCAACGCCTTCGTGGGCGTTCGCAACGGGGATCGCGAAGGGCTCGACGCGGTGCGGGAGGGCAACGAGTGGGTGCTGCGGGCGCGCCTGGTGGACGCTCGGTTCTTCTACCGGGAAGACCGCAAGCGCTCCCTGGAGGAGTGGGCCGAGCGCCTGGAGTTTGTCACGTTCCACGAGAAGCTGGGTTCGCTACGGCAGAAGGTCCAGCGCCTGGAGCGGCTGTGCCGGTGGCTGGCGGACGCGTTGCGGTTGCGCCCGGACCAGGCGTCGCAGCTGGAGCGGGCTGCGCGGCTGTGCAAGGCGGACCTCTCCACCCACCTGGTGGGCGAGTTCCCGGAGCTGGAGGGCGTGGTGGGCGCCATCTACGCGCGCCTGGATGGAGAACCTCCGGAGGTGTGCGAGGCGGTGGAGGAGCACTACCGACCTCGAGGCTCGGGGGACGAAGTGCCCCATAGCGCGCTCGGCGCCCTGCTGGCGGTGGCTGACCGCGTCGACACCTTAGTGGGGTTTGTGGGGATCGGGATCCTGCCGAGCGGCTCCGCAGACCCCTACGGGCTGCGCAGGGCCGCCGCGGGACTGCTGGATACCCTGTCCGAGCACCGTGCGCGGATCGGCGTACGGCTGCCCGCCCTTGTAGAGCAGGCGCTCGGAGGATACCTAGACCACCCCGACTTCCAGGGGGCAGCGGAGCGTATCGCGGCCTTCCTGCACGACCGGGTGCGCGCCTGGATGTTGGAGCGCGGGTTCAGCCACGACGTGGTGGATGCGGTCCTCCAGGTGTGGGAAGGAGGAGTACCGGACTTCCTGGACGCCATCCGCCGAGCTCAGGCACTCTCAGAGTTCCGCACGACCCCCGAGTTCGCCGACGCCTACGAGGCCTTCGACAGGGCCTACCGGATCTGGGACAAGCAGACCCGGCACCTGCCAGGTCGGCCAGAGCACCCGGCGGAGGAGGCTGTCCAGCTAGCGGTAGAGGCCGCGCAGCGCAAGCTAGAGGACCTTCTGGCAGCCGGCGCCGACCTGGAGGCGATGACCCACCTGGCCGGGCTGCGGGCGCCCGTGGCCAGGCTGTTCGACGAGGTGCTGGTGAACGACCCCGACCCCAGGGTACGGGCGCGACGCCACGCGTTGCTCGCGCAGGTGATCCACCTTTTCTGGCAGGTGGCGCGCTTCGAGCACCTGGTGGTCACGCGGGAGGGCTGAGGGTGGACCTGGCCAGGATCCGGGAGCGCATCGAGGAGGAGGAAACCCGGAGGCTCTCCCCGTGGGCGGCGCGGGCGCGCAACTCCCGAGGCCGGGAACGCCCTGAGCCCGAAGACGACCTGAGGACCTGTTTCCAGCGAGACCGGGACCGCATCGTCCACAGCAAGGCCTTCCGCCGGCTCAAGCACAAGACCCAGGTGTTTTTATCTCCGGAGGGCGACCATTACCGCACGCGCCTCACCCACACGGTGGAGGTGGCCCAGATCGCTCGCACCATCGCGCGGGCCCTGCGCCTCAACGAGGATCTGACCGAAGCGGTGGTGCTGGCCCACGACCTCGGCCACCCGCCCTTCGGCCACGCAGGAGAGGAGGCGCTGGATCAGGCCATGGCGCCGTGGGGTGGGTTCCGGCACTACGAGCAGAGTCTGCGGGTGGTTCAGCTGCTGGAGCGGCGCCGGCGCTCGGACGGCACCGTGGAGTGGGGCCTGAACCTCACGTGGGAGGTCCGGGACGGGATCGGGGCCCACAGCAAGGGCAGGGCGGACCTGAGCCCGGACGACCCCGGGCTGCCGCAGACCCTGGAAGGGCAGGTGGCGCGGTTGAGCGACCGCAT
>JBEQAH010000201.1:0-3916 GCA_041640435.1 bacterium
CGATCCCGGTCACCTCCGCATCCCCGCCAACCTGCTCGAACGTCGGTAGCCCCGCCACGAGCTCTGAAAGCCGCACACCCGACCCTCCGGCCCGCACCGCGGGCCGCTCCCATTATAGGTGTCAGTCGCCCTCCACCCTCGTCCCGGGGCTCGCGCCTCCGTGACCGCTGGGCGGGATCCCCAGCGTCCACAGGGTCTGCGCCGCGATGCGCGCGAAAACCGGGGCTGCCACCACGCCCCCGTAGTACGCACCGCGGGGCTCGTCCACCAGTACCAGCACCGCCAACTTTGGCCGGTCCGCGGGCACGACGCCCACGAAGGAGGCCACGTACCGGCCCGGCTCGTAACCGCCGGACGGTGAAGGTTTCTGCGCGGTACCGGTCTTCCCCGCCACCCGGTACCCTTCCACGGCGGCCGCGGCACCGGTGCCGTCGGTGACCGTGCGCTCCATCATGGCCAGGAGGGAAGCGGCTACCTCGGGCGACAGGACCCGGGGCGCCGGTGTGGGGTCTGCGAGCCGGCGCAACCCGCCCTGGGGCTCCCGCACCGCCGCAGCCACGTGCGGCCGTACGAGCCGGCCGCCGTTCGCCACCGCCGCCACGAACCGCACCATCTGCAGGGGGGTGACCGCTACGCCCTGTCCGATGCCCACCACGTACGGGTCGGTGCCGCTCCACGCGGACGGGGGCCTCAGGATGCCCGCGGACTCGCCCGGGAGGTCTGCGCCCGTGGGCGTTCCGAACCCGAAGTGCTTCAAGGCGCGGTGCAGGCGGTGGGGACCAAGCCGTGCGCCCACCTGAGCCGCCCCCACGTTGCACGAAAGCCGCAGGATGTCGGTCAGGTCCACCACCCCGTGTCCTCGGCCGTGCGCGTCGCGAATCGTGTGTCCTCCAGCCACGCGCAGAAACCCCGGGCAGGCGAAGCGGGAGGTAGCGCTCACCGCACCGGCCTCCAACCCCGCGGCCAGCACCGCCAGCTTCAACGTGGACCCGGGCTCGTACGCCTCGGCCACCGCACGGTTGCGCCAGGTGTCCTCCGGGAAGTCTGCGTAGCGGTTTGGGTCGTAGCGCGGCACGCTCGCCAGCGCCAGGAGTTCGCCCGTGTGCACGTCCATGATCACGACCACCCCTGCCCGAGCCCGGTACTGCGCCACGGTCCGATCCAGCTCCCGCTCCGCCACGTGCTGCACTACCCGGTCCAGGGTGAGGACGAGATCGGCCCCGTCCTGGGGTTGGCGCAGCACCCGCCGACCCTCCAGGATCTCCCGGCCCAGGGCATCTCGCACGCGCAGCACCCGACCCGGTTTACCCCGCAGCATCCCGTCGTACTGCAACTCCACCCCCGCGAGTCCCTGGCTATCGATGCCTGCGAACCCCAGAACGTGAGCGGCTAGGCTTCCCGCGGGGTAGGTGCGCTGGGGCTCGGGCTCGAAGCCGAGCTGGTCTTCAAGCCCGAGGGCCCGCAGGCGCGAGACCACCTCCGGCGCCACCTGCCGGGCGAGCCAGACGAAGTACCCGCCGCGGCGAAGCCGCTCTGCGACCTCGCGGGAAGGGAGTCGAAGGATGGGAGCCACCTTGCGGGCGAAGGCCTCGGGGTTCTGGATGGCACGGGGGACGGCGTACACGGAGTCGCGCACCACGTTGGTCGCCAGCTCCCGTCCGGACCGGTCGTAGATGCGGCCGCGGGAGCCACGCACCTCGGTCGCTTCCAGCTGCTGGCGCAGGGCCAGGTCCCGCAGGGGGCCGGACCCCGCTGTCTGCAGGTAGGCCACACGGCCGAACAGCGCCGCCAGGCAGGCGAGGCACGCGGCGCTCGCCACCCGGAGCCGCCCGCGGGACAGCGCGAGCACGCGCGGGGGGCTACCCGCACCTCCGCGCGACGGGTGCCGCTTCATCGAGGCCGGCTTTCCTCCGCGGAGGCCGGCCGCTGGCCCACCAGTTCCCCGAGGCGCCACCACCACGGGCTGGGCCGCTGCGGGGCGGCGGCGAGCGCGCGCGGGGGGAGGGCCACCGCAGCCAGCTGATCGGTGGCCGGGGGTTGTAGGCCAATTGCGCGGGCCTCCCGCTCCAGGCGGTCCGGGGCCCGCAGGGAGGCCAGCCGGTAACGCAGCTGGTCCCGCTCACGGCGCAGATCCGCGACTTCCGCCCTCAGCTGCCGCAGCTGGTAGCCGCGCTGGGTGGCCTCGCTCTCCAGCCACACGTGGCCGAGCAGCGGCATTGCCACCAGCGCGAGGGCAACAAGGCCGCGGGCCATGGGGTGGCCGCGGGCGGGCTTCCGCACGGGTGCGCGGCGGCCTGCGTCCTGGGGTAGCAGGACCGGGTAGATGCGCTGCCTGCGAGGCTGCGGGATCACGGTTCCTGCACCCGCTCGGCCGCTCGCAGGCGGGCGCTGCGGGCGCGCGGGTTGCGCGCCACCTCCTGTGGGGACGGGCGCAGGGGCTTGCGCACCAGCGGACGCAGCCGCGGGTCCGAGTTGAACGCGCGCTTCACAATCCGGTCCTCGAGGGAGTGGAACGCCACCACCACCGCGCGCCCGCCCGGGCCCAGCACCTCCGGGAGCTGACGGAGGGCCTGCTCAAGTGCCTCCAGCTCGCGGTTGGTGGCGATCCGCAACGCCTGGAAGGTCCGGGTCGCCACGTGGATGCGGCGGGGCCAGGCGTGCCTGGGCACCGCACGGCGTACCACCTCTACCAGTTCGGTGGTGGTGCGCAGGGGGCGATGGCGGACGATGGCACGAGCAATCCGGCGCGCGAAGGGCTCTTCCCCGTAGCGCCGGAGGAGCTCTGCCAGCTCCGCTTCAGACAGCGTGTTGACCAGGTCCGCCGCAGTCTGGGGTTGCGAGGGGTCCATCCGCATGTCCAGCGGCCCCTCCTCCTGAAAGCTGAACCCCCGCTCGGGCTTGCTCAGCTGCAGTGAAGAGACACCCAGGTCCATCAGCACCCCATCTGCGGGCACCGCACCCGCCTGGCGAGCTAACGCCTCAAGTGCGGCGAAGTCTCCGCGCAGGAGCCTCACCCGATCTCCGAACACCGCCAGCCGCCTGGACGCCACCTCGAGTGCCTGGGCGTCGCGGTCGATCCCCACGACTCTGCCGTCCGGGCTGCTGAGCTGCAGGATGCGCTCCGCGTGGCCCCCGGTACCCACCGTGGCGTCCACGTACACGCCCCCGGGCCGGGGCTGGAGGAAACGCAGGACCTCCTCCACCAGCACCGGGGTGTGGGAGAGGGGGGACGAGGGCGCACGCACGGACCGGGGCCCGGCGGCGGTACTTGTGCGCTGCGTACGTGCCGCGTGGAGCAGGGGGGTTGGAGCGAGCGACGGCGCGTCTGCACGGTGTCCTCGCTGCGACGCAAACGGCTCCGGGCCCCGATCCCTGCGCGCGCCCTTCTCGACCGGTCCTCCTACAGGTTCAAGCCCTTCAACCCCTCCAGCAACGACGCTTCGTCCTGCGCCGTGCTTTGCAGGTACTGCTGCCACCGGTCCTTGCTCCAGACTTCCACCTTGTTGATAAGGCCCACCACCACCACCTCGCGGTCGATGCCCGCGTGCTCTCTCAGAGGCGGGGGCAAGAGGAATCGCCCCTGGCGGTCCAGCTCGCACTCCACCGCGGAGCCGAGCAGGTAGCGTACGAACCGCCGGTTGGCCAACGGCTCTGAGCGCAGCTTGTCCTCCACCTGAGTCCACTCGGACTCGGGGTACAGCACCACGCAGCCGTCGAAGCCCCGGGTGGCTACGAAGCGCTCGCCCAGGGCACCCCGAAACCGCCGGGGTAGCACGAGCCTGCCCTTGTCGTCCAGGGTGTACTCGTACTCGCCTCTGAACATCCGCCGTCACGGCTCCACTTATCCCCACTCTTCCCCACTGGCCACCACTATTCTCCCCTGTTCTCCCAAGAGAACACGGATCCTGCCGGTTGG
>JBEQAH010000202.1:0-3823 GCA_041640435.1 bacterium
CGGGTACGTGCCGCTTCGGCCTGGCGTACTCCGCTTCGAGGACGGGCGTGGTGTGCTCGTAGGCGCTCGCTGCCGGGCCTGTGGGGCGTACTACTTCCCCGCGCCGGAGGTGTGCGCGCGCTGTCAGCAACAGAGCCTGGAGCGGGTGGACCTGACCGGACCCGGGACCGTGTACACCTACACCGTGGTGTGGCAGTCCACCCCGCAGTTCCAAACCCCTTACGTGCTCGTCTACGTGGACTTTCCCGAAGGGGTGCGGGTGTTGGGCCAGCTGGTGGGCTGTGAGCCCAGCGCGGTGCGGGTGGGAATGCCGGTGGAAGTCGTGTTCGAGCAGGTGGGCAAGGACCCTGAGGGCCGGCCCGTGGTGGGGTGGCGATTCCGGCCAGCACCTGCCTGAGGAGGCGAGAGCCATGGACGTGCACGTGGTGGGCGCGGGAATGACCCGATTCGGCAAGCACCCGGACCGGGACGCGGTCGACCTGGCCGTGGAGGCGGTGAACGAGGCCATCCGGGATGCGGGGATGGATCGCCGAAGAATCCAAGCCGCGTACTGCGGCCACGTGTACGGCGGCATGGTCCTGGGGCAGAAGGTCCTGGCCCGGGTGGGGCTGGCGGGGATCCCCCTCGCCAACGTGGAAAACGCCTGCAGCAGCGGGGCCACCGCCATCCGGGAAGGCTTCCTGTCCATCCGGGCGGGTGAGTACGACGTGGTGTTGGCCTTCGGCGTCGAGCACCTGACCACCCGGTTCCGTGGAGCCCTCACCCCCGGGGAGGAGGACCTGGAGGGAGCTTTGGGCCTGACCATGCCCGCGGTATACGCCATGCGGGCGGTCCGGCACATGGAGGAGTTCGGAACCACCCGAGAGGAGCTGGCGTACATCTCTGTGAAAAACAAGCGGAACGCCAGCCTCAACCCGTACGCGCAGTTCCAAAAGCCGGTGAGCGTGGAGGAAGTCCTTAACTCCCGCCCCATCGCGGATCCCCTGAGGCTGCTGGACTGCTGCCCGGTGAGCGACGGGGCTGCGGCGGTGGTGCTGGCCTCTGAGCGGGTCGCCCGGCAGGGTGATGGCCGAGCGGTGCGCCTGGCCGCGGCCGCCCTGCGCACGGGCACGGTGGAGGTGGGGCTCCCCTCCATGGCCTTCGAACCCCTCACCCGGGCGACGGCGCAGGACGCCTACGAACGGGCGGGCATCGGCCCGGAGGATGTGGACTTCGCGGAGGTCCACGACTGCTTCTCCGTCGCTGAGGTCCTGCGGGTGGAAGGATTGGGCCTGTACCCGGTGGGCGAGTATCCCAAACGGGCGGTCCGCGGGGAGGCGGACATCGGGGGCCGTCTGCCCATCAACCCCAGCGGAGGCCTGTTGGGCAAAGGCCACCCTCTAGGCGCTACCGGGGTGGCGCAGGCGGTGGAGCTGGTACGCCAGCTCCGGGGCGAAGCCGGGCCCCATCAGATCCACGGCGCTCGGGTGGCCCTGGCGCACTGCCGTGGAGGGAAAGCCGCGGGCATCGAGGGAGCAGCCTGCACAGTGCTGGTGGCCACGCGGTGAGAGTTCCCGGAGGGACGATGGAGCAGCTCCCCATCCGCTGCGTGATCATGCGCGGGGGAACCAGCAAGGGGTTGTTCCTGCGCTTCAACGACGTTCCCCGGGACCCCGTCCGACGGGATCAGGTGATCCTGGCGCTGTTCGGGAGCCCCGATCCCCGTCAGATCGACGGCCTGGGTGGCGCGGACATCCTCACCAGCAAGGTGATGCTGGTGGGGCCCTGCTCGGGGGCCGACGCGGACGTGGAGTACCTGTTTGGGCAGGTGAGCATCACCGAGCCGGTGGTGGACTACGACATCAACTGCGGGAACCTGTCCGCGGCGGTGGCGGTGTACGCCATCCAGGAGGGACTCGTGCGGGCTCGGGAGCCCGTCACATCGGTCCGGATGCTCAACTTGAACACCGGGAAGGTCCTGGTGGCGGAGGTGCCCGTACGGGACGGTGCGCCCCAGGTGGAGGGGACCTGCCGGATCGACGGGGTCCCTGGCACGGGCGCGGAAGTGGTGCTGGACTACGCCCACAGCGTAGGGGCCACCACGGGGCGGCTTTTGCCCACGGGGTCTGAGCGCGAGGAGCTGTTCGTGCCCGAGCTGGGCGCCCGCCTGCCCATCAGCGTGGTGGACGTGGCCAACGCCTGCGTGTTTTTCCCCGCCGAGGCGTTGGGCTGGAGGGGGATGGAGGGGCCGGGGGAGGTGACCGATGCGAGCCTTCGGGCGGCGGACGCCATCAAGCGGGAGACCGCGCGCCGGCTGAATCTCCCCACCGACGGTCTAGTGCCCATCCCGGTGGCCGTGGCCCCTCCCGCGGAGTATCGGACGTTGCAGGGTGCTGCGGTCGGGGAGCAGGAGGCGGACGTGCTCGTCCGGCTGGTGGGCGGTCGGCCTCCGGCCCTGCACAAGGCCTTCGCCGCCACCGCGGCCGTCGCCACCGCCGTAGCGGCCTGCATCCCAGGCACCGTGGTCCACGCGGTGTCCCGGCGGCAGGCGGAGGAGGTGGTCCTGGGCCACCCCAGCGGCACCTTCCGCGTGCGGGTCCGGGTCGGAGGCGAACCCGGGGCCTGGAGGGTGGAGCGGGCCAGCTATTCCCGCACCGCCCGCCGCCTGATGGAAGGCTACGCCTTCGTGCGCACCGCCCGCTTGCAGGCTGCCCTCGGGACGCCCCGAGGCTGAACCATATCTACTGGGGAATCACACCGGCTGCCCGTGGAAGGCCTCCACGGGGCTACCTTCGTTGAACCAGCTGTCCGGAGCCCGATGGCCCCAAAGGGTCTGCCGGCGGGGATCGTCCAGCTCCCACCGGATGGGCTCGAACTCCGGGTCCACGGCCAGGTAGTCGCCGGTGTACAACTCCACCCGGTGGCCGTCGGGATCCCGTAGATAGAGGAACATGGCATTGCTGATGCCGTGCCGGCCAGGTCCTCGCTCCAGGGCCTCTAGCTTTCCCGCACCGGCGAGGATGTCCGCAGCCCGCAGCACCGCGAGGGGGTCCGGCACCCAGTAAGCGAAGTGGTGCAGTCGGGGTCCAGCTCCTGTGGTCAGCGCCACGTCGTGCACGTTGCCTTTGCGCTGCAGCCAGGCGGCCCACACCCGCTCCTCCCGGTCCACCGTGTACTCCGTGAGGCGGAAACCCAGATGTCGGGTGTAGTACTCCAAGGCGCGGGGTACGTCCGGGCAGAAAAGGTTGAAGTGGTCCAGACGCTGAGGGGCCAGCCCCCGATGTTGGTGGTACGCCTGGAGCAACCACGGGTGGCGGGCCGCCCTTCGGTAGAAGGCTACGGGGAAGCCGAGGGGATCCTGCAGGCGCACCATGCGGGGACGTTCGAACTCTTCTTCCTCGCGCCAGGGGAGGCCCAGCTCCGTCGCCATGGCGGCGATCCGCTCCAAATCCTCCTCCTCCCACACCTTGAAGGCCAAGTGCTTCAGGCCAGGCCAGGAGTTCTGTTGGAGTTTCAGACTCCACTCCCGCTCCTCGTAGCCCCGCAGGTACGCCGCGTCCGCGGTGGCGTGAACGGCCTGTAGGCCGAGCAGGTCCTCGTAGAAGGCACGCGAGGCATCCAGGTCCGTCACGTACAGGACCACGTGCCCCGCGCGGACCACGTTGGGCCGTTGCGGCATCCCCTACCCCCAACGGGAGCGACGCCGGCCGCCGGCTTGACAGCCGCCCGCCGGACGGCGAGGATCCTATAGGATCCTCATGGGGTTGTCAAGGAGCGACCGTGCCGCCCGCGTCAAGTACCGGGAAGCCTACCGGCGGATCCACGAGCGCATCGTGCGCGGGGG
>JBEQAH010000203.1:0-3821 GCA_041640435.1 bacterium
GGCCTGCCAGGGGTTCGCCTCCGCCCGCGGGCCCCGAACCCAACTCACTACGAAGTTGTACAGGAACACGAGGAAGCTAGCGCCCAGCGTGAACGCGGCGACGCTGATCCACAGATTCAGCCCCCCCAGCGCCGCCGGGTAGTCCGCGATCCGCCGGTTCATCCCTTGAAGCCCCACCCAGAACATGGGCAGGAACGTGGCGTTGAACGCCAAAAACGTCCACCAGAAGTTCAGCCGACCCAGCCGTTCGTCGTACATCCGGCCCGTGATCTTCGGGTACCAGTAATACACCGCTCCCAGCAGCGCAAAGATCTCGCCTCCCACGATGGTGTAGTGGAAATGGCTCACGACGAAGTACGTGTCGTGCAAGTGCAGGTTGGTGGCCACGTCCGCGTTGAAGATCCCCGTGATCCCCCCCACCAGGAAGTTCCACACCCACCCCAGGGCAAACAGCATCGGCGTGCGCAGCCACAGTCGGCCCCGCACGAGCGTCCCCAAGGCGGATAGGAAGACCAAGCCCGTGGGTATGGAGATGGCCTCTGTGGCCGCCATCATGGGCGCGTGCATCCAATCCGGCATGCCGCTCGTGTAGTTGTGGTGCGCCCACACGAGGACGCTGAGCCCCACGATCCCCAGAAACGCACCCACCGCCCAACGATAGGCGTACAGGGGCGTGCGGGCGAAGTGGGTGAGGACCTCCAGCGCGGCCCCGAAGGCGGGGAGGATCATGATGTACACCGCGGGGTGGGAGTAGAACCAGAACAGTTGCTGGTACACCACGGGGGTCCCGCTGCGGGCGAAGTGGAAGTACCCCATCCCGGCCACCCGGTCCAGCAACACCATGAGAAGGCTCGCGGCCAGGTATTGGGTCACCACAAAGCTCAACAGGGAAGCCGCGAAGATGGACCACACGAAGATGGGGAGTCGGCTCCACGTCAGGCCCGGCGCCCGCATGCGGGCGATGGTCACGAGGAAGTTGATCCCGCCGAGGATGGAGGAGAGTCCGAAGAGCACCACCGCCACGATCATGAGCACCTGACCCGGGGCGTTGACCACGCTGAGGGGCGGGTAAGCGGTCCAGCCGGAATCCCACCCCCCCACGAGGAGGCTGGCCAAGAGCATGACCGCCACCGGCGGGGTGAGCCAGTAGCTCAGGGCGTTGATCCGAGGGAAGGCCATGTCGTGGGCGCCGATCATGAGGGGGACGCAGTAGTTCCCGAGCCCCCCGATGAAGATGGCCACGGCGACCGCGATCATGACGATGCCGTGGAGGCTCATCACCTGGTTGAACCCGTTCAGGGTCAGGAGCTGCACGCCCGGGCGCATGAGCTCCCACCGCATGAGCATGGCCAGCGCCCCGCCGAGGAACAGCAGGCCCAGAAAGGTCACCAGGTACTGGATGCCGATCACCTTGTGGTCGGTGGTGAACCGGAAGTAGCGGGCCACTCCCTCTTCGTCCTGCCAGGGCCGCAACGGGAGCCCGAACCACCCGCGGGCCCACACGTCCCACATGCCCACGCCCGCCAGCCACCCCAGCGTTCCCACCAGGGATCCCGTCACGAGCTCCAGGTCGAAGGAAAAGCCCGGCCCTGCACTCCGCACCACCGCCGCCAGGGCTGGACCGCCCAAAAGGTAGCCCAGAACAGCGTAGGCGAATCCCTTCAGCAGGGGCACCGCGACCCGCACAGCTTCACCTCCGCCGCTGTCGCTCTACCCATTCGTCGAAGGCGTCCGGCTCCAGGATCCGGACGGGTGCGGCCATGATGGCGTGTCCCACGCCGCACAGCTCTGCGCACTGCACCCGGAGGTCCACGCTCTGCTCGTAGGATCCGGGGCGGATGGGCGTGACGTGTAGGTACGTGACCAGGTTGGGCACCGCGTCGATCTTTGTCCGGAACGCCGGCACCCAGAAGCTGTGCACGATATCTGCGGAGGTCACCTCGAACCGCACTCGCCGACCCACGGGGAGGACAAGTTCACGGCTGGTCACTTGCTCTCCGGGATACTCGAACTGCCAGAGCCACCGGCTGGCCCGCACCCGCACCACCAGGTCGCCCTGGGCGCCCCCCAACCCCGCCAAACGCACGCTCCCTCCTGGGCTTGCGCCCAGCAGCGCCCCCACGGGAACCTCCCGCATCTCTGCGAGCCCCACCAGCCCGGGGTTGTAGATCACGTACGCGGCGAGAGCCGCGGTAATGGCGAACCACGCTCGCGGTACGAGCGGATGTTCGGTCCGAAAGGGAGGAGCCTGTGGCGGATCCCCAGTTCCCCTTCGCGCGACGACGCTATAGGTGAGAACCGCGACCACCAGAGCGAACACCGGCGTAGCCAACATCAAGAGGAACTTGAAGGCTTGGTCCGCCACCACGGCTTCCCTCGCGGCCGCGAAGGGGAACCCGTTGAAGCGGGAGGCCGCCGCCAGGAACACCGCGGTGAGGAAGGCCCACCACACGACGACGAGGCGCACCGCCATCTTGAACCCTTCCGGTTTTGACCCAAGGGCAACACAGGGCCCCGATGAGTGGCATCGGGCACTTACCCGATTTTTGCCGGCGCGGATATCGGGTCGCCACCCGATCCGCAGCGTTTGACCCAACGTTCGCACAGCTTTTCGCAGACAGGGCGTGACCGGCTCGGAACGAAAGGCGACAGGAGCCGTCGGCCTCCTGGCTCTCTGCGTGTACCCTACAGGTGTGTGAGGACTCGCCTCAGCAGCCGCCTGCGCGCGGTGGCGACCCTGCCGGGTATGACCGCCGCCATCCCCTTTCCGGTCGGGGCTTCCCTGCTCCTCCCCGTGGCCGGGATTGCGGTGCTCGCGGTTTCCGCGCAGGTTGCAGCCGGTGACTGGCGCACATACCCGGTGCTCGTGACCAACCACCTGCTCACCCTGGGTTGGGGCACCCTCGTCGCCATGGGCTCCCTGCACCAGATGTTCCCGGCCCTCCTGGGGGTCTCGTCCAGGCCAGGCAAGGGGGTGCTGGTGCAGTTCGGCCTTACCGCCGTGTCGGTGGCGGTCCTCCTGTACGGGTTCATCACCTCGAAGCCCCGGTGGGTGGCGGCAGGAGGGACCGGGGCGTTTGTGTCGGTCGGCCTGTTCCTGGTGCTCCTGCTGCGAGTGGTCCCAGTCCGGCGGCGTTGGTCTCCGGCGGCGACAGGCGTGTGCCTGAGCCTGATCCATCTCCTGCTCGCGGCTCTGTGGGGATCCCTCATCGCCCTGAACTGGAACTTCCGGATGTGGCCCGCCCTCTACGGGGTCGCGGGTATGGGCCCGCACGTCTCCTTCGGCCTCGTGGGATGGTTTGTGCAGCTGGTGGTGAGCGTCTCCTACTACCTTCTGCCTCGTTTCACCGGCGCGCGCAGCGTACCGGAGCGTCGCTTGGCTCCACTCCTTGTCCTTCTCAACGCGGGAGTGGCGCTGTTCGCGCTGGCGTCTTTGCAGAATTCGTCAGAGCCCGCCCGCGGGGCCTCCGCACTGCTCTCGGCCGCCGGAGTCCTGTACGCCGTGGACCTGTTCCGCTTCCTCCGAGGCGCCCGGCAGCGAAACCCCGACCTCACCAACTGGCACTGGTGGGCGATCGCCGCGCAGACCCTCCTAGCCGCGACCACGGGTGCGGCGTGGGCTGCGGGGGTTCTTCCGGTCCAGGGCCGCCGAGTGGCTGCCTTCGGCGTTGTTCTGTTGCTGTGCGGCTGGGTGACCCTGGCCATCATGGGTCAACTGTACAAAGTAACACCGCTCCTCATGTGGTACTACCGCTACGCGCGAGGCCTTGCGGCCGAAGAGGTTCCGCGCCTTCCCGCCCCTTATTTCCCCCGGTGGGGTG